>NZ_JBRKBE010000003.1:0-66130 GCF_052983195.1 Streptomyces hebeiensis | reverse complement strand
GCTATAATTTTGTTATGAAAGTCTTTTTGTTTAGACGCATTAGTAAGTTGATCAATATCTACATCATTAAAGCTACGCTCTTTCTCCACCTGCCTCCTTTCTTATTTGAATTCCTCAAGTCCACCAAAATCCATAATAGCATCATCTGGATTATCACAAGCAGCTCTAGGATCCATTCCTCGCTGCTTATATTCTTCAGCAATATATTGCGCTATGGACCGATCATCCCCAGCAACAAATTCTTTGGCTACAGGGGGATGTTCATTCGTCAGAGTTTGGATTGTTGAAAATGTCGTCAAGTCCTTCGAGACTAGCGAATTCGAATGATTCTGAATCATCTTCATCTGATTGTTTACTAGTTTCATCAGATGATTTTGACTTCTCCAGAACAGATGCAAATCTGAGTTACTTTAGAAGGTACCGAACCAGAAGGCGGCATCTGAGGAAATCGAGGATGATGAACAGCAATCATAGGTTCGCGCTGTTCGATACGAGCAACCCTATCTTCACAGTTTGCGGTAATAAGCCAGTTAGGTTTACCGTCAGAAGCAAAATCCAAATATTGATTAACTTTAGCCACGCCAGTCAACATATCATTATTGCCAAGAACCAAACCTATTCCACGCATAGCATATTCAGTCTGGATAGAAGTTCCTGTTACAGCCTGTCTCTGTCCTAGAGCAGGGTCACATATTTTAAGATATGGAATTCGTCCATGCATCTTATCTCTAGTTTTAATAACTTCAGCATGATAATCAATAGTTTGTTCAGATTCATAGTGTTCATCAAATGTAATCACACGATTATCTTGATCTACTATATGCCAAAGCACCGCAGTTGGATTATTAAAACCATGGTCTAGGGACATATACCATGCGTAATTATTTCCAATAAATTCTTTAGGATCTATAACATCTATAACATGAGTCTCAAACTTAAATTTCTTATAGACTAGACCACCCATTTGGACAAATTTACCTTGCCCTCTGGCTTTTCTACTATCTTCATCCAAAGATCCGAGATATTCTTTAATCTGTTCTTTATCTAGATATGGGTTTTCGGCCATATCCACTTCTACTACATCAATCTGTTTACTTCCTGTAATACCCGGCATATAAAGAGTATCGTAAATCCATGTCATACCTTCTACAGGTGTCATAGTAATCCAAGAACGACCTTTACGGTCGATCAATCGAGCTTGACATTCATCATAAATAGCTTTTGGTGGTTCTTCATCATAATGAATAAAATCTCGACTAGTCCCTGCAAATTTTTCAACATCCTGTTCATAACTCATAAGTTCAACGGTAGAACCATTTTCAAAATTAAGAATTTTCAGACCAGCATCATAAGCAGAAAACCAACTGCCACCCCTAAGCTGGCTAGGAGGTATCCACTGTTTAAGTTGGGGAATAATAATTTGAGCAATACCGTAAGAAAAGTCGACACAAACAATACGACCAGCAATAGGTCTGTCAGGAAGTTTATAATCCGGATGTTTGCGAGTAAGCCATCTAATATCCTCTACAATACCACCAGTAGTTTTACCAGAACGGTTTCCTCCAATATAAAGTCTTACTTTCTTCTGAGATTTATGGAATTTCTTCTGTTTCTCATGAGGTCTATACGAATTGATATCAGGAGCATAGGCTAGCTTAGAAAGATTATCAGACATCTCTTTCATAACATCCTGAAGAGATGTAATTTTCCTTTCTTTACGCGCCATAATAAAAACCTTCAGAATTTGGATACGTTAGCCCATCAAGCCAAATATTTTGAGATAGTCCATTGCCTGTATTAAAAAATCTAAATGAAGTATACCCATCACTACGCATAAATATTCTTCCACCAACATACCCTGTTTTACCTGCACCACCTGTAACAGGACTAATAGCTAGGGTATGCATAAAATTCATATTAGGTTTAAGACCATCTGGAAGAAATTTAAGTATAGCAATAGAACTGGCTGGAGTAATACCAGGATTATTAGACATAATAACCCCTCTCCAATGGCACTGACCTTTACTATCCAAAGCTATTTGAAATTTAAAGGTAGGATGTAGAGAGAATCCTGAGTCTTCCATACAACTAGATGGAACTGTAACCCATGGACTCAACATAGTTTGAATAGGACGCCAATGCCAACCCCAAGTAGAGCTTTTCGCTACAAGAAGGTAATTACTTGGATATGTCAAACTAGCAACAGGGTCATCTCTAAATACTCTATCTCCAATTTCATAATTTCCAGACTGTGGTAGTGAATTACCAGCGGGGATTACTGTAATATTGTTACGATTCTCTATCTTCTTAAAATTATCTGTAATATTCTTTTTAATAGCTGACATGGAGTCTTTACCTTGAGGTAGGAAGAATCCATAATTAGATGTAGGTGGTGTTGTCATTAATACCACCAACGCATTCCATCAAGAGACACAAAATTACCGCCTCCTGAATCCCCTTGGTACCTTACTCGAATAGCAACTCTATTAGTTGGAGTAGTTTCAGCTTGTAGCCAGACTACTGCTGAGGCAAAGCCATTAGCAGCAGTAACCTGACCAGTAGCACATTGACTCATAGAAAAACCGCCATTAACAGGTGTAAGACTAGAATTAATGGCGGTATCAGTAGTAATTTCTACAGAAGTATTAGTAGGCCATGGGGTTGCTGATGCACTAATTTGTACAGACCCAGACAATATAACATAACGCATAAAAGGAAAAATTTTGGCTACAGGGGGAAATCCCGTCCTAGCAACATAAGGAGATCTAAGTTCCAAAGCTTGCCAGACAGCTTGTGAGCCTGAATGATTAAGAGATCTACACCAACTAGTACCATTATATACAGCTATACGATAACTATCCGAGCTGGGAGATTCAGGATAGAAAGCTTCAGTGCCTTTGGGTGGATTAATTAGTGTAGTTGGCCTATCTTGAAACGGTCTGATCTTATCATTAACATCTTCCCAATTTTCATTAAGTTGCGTTATAGGGTCAACTTGCTCATCATTAGGAGGATCAGTTACGTAATTAAAATTAAAGTAGGCCAATCATACCATCATCTTCAATAGGAAGTTCAGGCTCCGGTTCAATAATAATTGGAGGTAGATCCCCAATTTCTACAGGAACGGGTGGGAGGTCTTCTTCATCAGGCGCACCAATAGGCATAATTATTGTCCTGCCGTGTCATTAATTGGATAGTATATATCGTTGAGAGATAGATATCTCTCCCCCGAACTACTTGCATTAGCCCCGTATTTAATAAACTCCATTCTAGGATCTCCAGAATTTTTTGGAGGTACAAAAATTCTGAAAGTTTGAAAGTCGGCTCCTGTCGCTACTCCCCCATGCACAAAGAAGTATCTCTGACGTACCGGGAGAATAGATTCTGGCATGGTTAGAAAATTAACTACAGTATTTAGAGGAAAATCATTATCCTTGTTATTAAGGACTACATTTCCTCTAAATCTTATGAATCCGTTGTGTTCCATATATGAGACACGATCAGTAGAATTATCATTACTGCTGTACCCAGATTCAAAAACCAGTCCATCAGTTTTATACGCCTCTACTCTTGCGTTGGGATCCTGATATACTTGCCCATCGTAACTATAAAAAATAGAATTGCTATATTTCTTATACCATTTAAAACCTTGTTCAATTACCAGACTAGTGGTGATATTAGAAACTGAAGTAGCCTGATATTCTACTAGAGATCGAACTCTAGTATCAGCCCTAATCCAATTATAATTTAGATCGTTATCTACACTTACCAGTTCATCCGGATCAATAATATAGAATTTCTGGTTATCAGTATAATCCCCCATTACTTAGCCTTGAGGATCCTGAGAATTTCTTCTGTATTAGCGAGAGCCTTACGAGCATCTTCAGCAGTAGCCCTAATTACATTAATAGGTGTCCAAGTAGGATTATCTTTAGTTTCCCTACCTGTAGGAGGCTGGGCAAAGTCTGATTCCCAAACATCTTTATAAGTCTGGGACTTCTTAGGTACAGTCACAGGATTAGGTCCCCTCTTAATAGCTTCTGAAATATCAGAACGAACAAGAGACATATTAGCCATCTTGTTCTTAGAAATACCTGGATCCCACTTATCGTTAGACCATTCTCCATGCCCAATAACACTAAGAGAAGACCAACTATGATAATTACATACAGCGGCACCCAAACGTGTAAGAGTATAGTATTGTTCATCAGTCATAGAATGACTTCCTGAATACCATATCTCTACACCATAAAATCTAGCATTGCCATCTACACCATCAGAATTACCATACTTAGGCTTAAGAAGACCAGAATAATTTTCAGAAATTACATGCTGCAATACATTTGGATCTCCCCCACCTGCATGATTAGTTCTACCCCAACCAATAGTGTGGAGCACCCCCTCTGGTCCAAACCCCAATGGCAGAGAGGCCCGGGAAGGCTACTGAGTCCTCCATACAGGAGTTCCCGTTGATCAGAGGCATCCGACCCCGTGTGATGGACCATTAGTCCATGAATAGGACCCCAATTTCCTTTTTGATTACGATTGTGAGTAGACCAGTTTTTATACTCCTTTACAGGTATTTTCCAGGTCTGCATAAGATTAAGCATAGTTGAAGCACTCATAGGACTAGCCATAATTAAACCTGCCTAAATTCTATAAAATTCTTCAATAGATTAGCTAGATCTGCTACAGAGGGGTTATTAGGGATAGTCCATACCGGGCGAGTTTTACCTACGTTAGTAGGATCCATTTCAAGAGGACCAATCTTCTTAGAAGTAATCCCATCATGAATATGGTTACCAGGACTTGCCTGATTATTACCCATACCCAAAGTATGGTGAAGACTTCTAGAACTTACATCCGCGTCAGAACGGTTATGGTAACGCCTAGAATCTGCTGGAGACTCATCAGAGAATTTAGAACTATCTTCGTCTGAATTATATCTCTGTCCAAATCGATCCAGAGGGGTTTTATTAAGAGAATCCTTCAAGCCAAAATTAACAGGCTTAAGAATCCTATCCGCATCATCACTCATGAAATCTCTTTCCTCCTAGATTCACCCGCAATAAAATTATTCGCTACAGGGGAGGTATTCTCTATAGCAATCCTAGAGAGTTCTACTGCCAAATCATTAAGAGTTTTAGGATCAGAAACATGTTTTTGAATAGCTTCAATTACTCTACCAATAATAAGGTTGACGTTTACGTTACTTTCTTCATTAGCATTATAACGCCCAGTAAGTTCATAGAAGAGTTTAATACTTGCTGTATTACCTTGCTTAACTCCACGCAGAAGTCCCATATGAGCCTCATGTACAGAATTACTGATAAGAACTTCAGACCTTTGCTGCATGTAATTAGAGAACTCAGAATTTTGCATCCAAGTTGCAAACTCTTCTGTAGTAACTCCAATATCGCGCAAACGTTTCTCTTCACTACGCCTATCAGCAAGATTTAGCATTATTGACGCAGCAGCCATCTGTCTTTGAGTAAGACCAGTAGAATTAATTACTATTCCACGAACCAACATGGATTTTTGAAAGAGCGGATTCTCTTTCATAGTAATTATAGATTCTGAATTAATTTCTTTGAACTTCTTAGTAATCCTTAGATATTCAATTATATCATCATCGCTAGGAGGAACGCCAGTCACACTATGATGCCGTTCTATAAAAAGAACAGCCTCTAGTTCCCAATCTTTTAGATATTCATCGCTCACTAGTTTTAAACCCCTCTCCAAGTAGATTGAGTTCTGACATAACTTGTTTCAAAGCACTAGGCATCTTATATGTAATACCTTCCTCGTAATCTACTACAGGAGAGGGATGCAAACACATGTCTACACAAAAAGCATGTGAAGTATTCCAATAATCATTACGCCACTGTACAAATACTTTATGATAATAAACAACATCTGGTTGACGTACACGATCAAACTTAGTTACGCTACAGGGAAGAAGAGATTTATCTAGTTTAACTGATTCGCGCTTCTGCCACTGCCACTCTTTATAAAGCTGGTTTACAACCTCCTTAGTTACTGGTTTCTCAATATTTCGATTAAGAATTTCTACAGTCCACTTTAGAAGTTCATCACTAGGTTTGTCATAAAGACCTTGTTCGAGTCGGGAAATATATTGCCTACTAACTCCCAGTTTCTTAGACAAAGCTGTAGTAGAAATATTAGTAAGATAACGGGCATGTGAAATTGGGTTCATGACACTATAATACGTGGTTTACACTGTAAATGTCAAATTCTTGAGGTTTGATTACCACAAGGGAAAAACGGGTGGAAAATTTTGACAACATCAAAGGCGCACCTATAGTTAGACATAGATCGAGCGAACAAACAGGAGGCAATAATGAGCGCGGTAGTCATCGCATTGATTGCAGTAATCGTCATTACCTCTGTAATGCTTGTTCGTCAGATCAACGTAATGCGAGACAATCGCGTCAGTGTTGAGGCATTCGTTTATCCTCCGATGCCTAACTACTCACCCACTAATCACCTCATTAATGAGGAGTGGGAAGAGTACAAGCGCGATGCTTACAACGAGTACGAAGACATGTTCACTGAACTGTTCAACTCTTACGAAACCAAGTGGTCTAAGAACAATCGTCTTATGATTCGTCAGGGTTCTAATGGTTCATACAAGTTCGTGAAGAAAGGCTAAATCATGTCCTACGTCGTGATCGTAACCTTTACACCGCAAGATGAGAATCTTGACAAGTCTCCTTCCGAAATCAATATGGAGTTCGAGGACAGTCAAGTATTCGACGCGGTTGATTACTATAATACGTGCGTCGAATATTTCGGAGCTGCAAAGAAGTGGGATCCGGAATACCACGGTCTTACAGTTAACATGTCGTTCTGGTGGGATCTCACACAAGTACGATATCTCAGCATTAATTGACTCTTGGCTACAGGGAGAAGACCCGGATCTAATTGATTCGGGTTTTTTCTTAGCCTGCGACTGGAATTACGGGTGGAATTCTGGCCAGTCGCTCTGAAAGGCCATAGTCTGTAGACACAACTTCAGAGAAACGCGGTAGCAATCAGATCGCGGATTCTTGATTTCCTTCTTAACTCAATAGTGCGCGCCGTAGCAGTAATTAGGCTCGACCGCGATAGGCAATTTCTAGCCATTTAGTTGCGGTCAAAATAACGCGTGAATTAAGTATCTCTCGGATTAATAATTAACGGCGTCTTTAGGGAAACCTGAGAACATTTTCTGTAGCGCGTTATGTACTATGAGTTATGGCCATAAGCCATAGTGGTGGAAGTCGTCAAAAACTTTCATCACACGAGGGTAGTGGGACCCCTTCAAAATCCACGCAAGGATCGGCCATAGGTGTAGTGTGTCAACCGCTCATAGGTGGTACACTAGCCGTAGGCCAAACACTAGTTACTGGGGAGATACACGTGAGTGAGAACACGGCTCAGCAGTCGACGGATGTCAAGTCTGAGGAACTTACTCCTGAAAAGAAGCAGGAAATGTTTAATGCAATTCCTGATGTCTTTAAGGACTCGATCAAGAAGATTAACACTGAGATCCACGCTCACAATACGAAGGTTGAGCGTATCAAGGCTGCTGAGTCTAAGGACACGGTTCAGCTTAAGGACGAGGTGTTTTCTCAGAATACCTCAAGTCAGAAGCTTAAGCGTCTGAGGGACCACTACCAGAAGCTTAATGCTCAGATTGAAAAGATTGTAGCGGAAGCATATAAGGTCATCGATGACGAAGGTCTTATGCCCGCTGAACTTTCTGAGGAAGAGCTGAATAAGCTCAAGTCCGAAGTTACCGAATCCACTAAGGAACTGCGTGAACACACAAAGGTTCTTTCTGGATTCGAAGAGATGATGCCCAATCTTAAGGGCAATCTTATCATTCACCTCGAACCTATTAAGGACCGTAGGGGAACTGGTAAGGCTTCTGGTTCAGCTAGTAAGGGTGAGGGATCTAAGCGTATTCGCTTTAAGCGAATTGAGATCAATAACGCTGTCGAGGACAGCAAGGGTAATACCGTTTGGCAGAAGGATGCCGATGGTAATCAGAAGTACACGTTTACCTTTGCCGCTAAGTTCCTCGGTAAGCAGCACAAGGGTATTAACTGGTCACCTAATGACCTGACTAAGGCATACTTGGAAAGTGTCCCGGATGAGAACAATCTTCCGGAAGTTCACACGTTCACTATGCCTTTCACGTACAAGGACTCTAACGGTAATGACCAGACCATCAATTTCGAAATCAAGGCTTACCGTTAATCCCTAAAGGAACGTTGATTAAAGCCAGGCTAGATTATTTAGTCTGGCTTTTTTCATCCACCTTTAGTGATTGGAGTATAAGATGAAAGAATACAAAACAATTCGTATCGGAAGTAAGATCCAAGAAGTTAAGAAATTTAATTACAAAGATCTCAGGAAGTGAATTAATGCAAGTTGTTCGCTGTCCAATCGACCATTAATGAATCAACCCCCGACTTTAATTAGTCGGGGGTTTTTTCATGCCCTAAATTAGTGAGGCTCATACACCTATAAGTGAGAGCTTCGCATGGAAATTCAGGTCAGCTTTAAGGATGGTTAAATGAAGAAGGTTTCGCTTATCAAGAAGTGCAACACTTGTGGTCACAACGAATCTACTCATCACACCTTGGACGGTAAGGTAATCTGTAATTGGTGTGCTGTAATGTGGATTCACGACTGTTGTAACTAAGAAACTAACCCCTTCTTTAATTAGAAGGGGTTTTCTTTTATATAGTGTGAAGAGTAATAAGCGACTAGAAATTCAGGTCCCGAAATTTACACCTTCCCAGTCTAATAAAATCACCAACGTAATTAATACTTTTGCTACAGGGAGTAGAGAGATGTTTTGGGTTGAGAGGCACTACAGCTATGTAGCTCAGAACAAGGGACGTAAGATTACACCTAAGCAGCGTAAGCGTCTTGAGAAGAAGAATAATCAGATGCTTAGGCGGCTTTTCGATTCCAAGAGGATTCGATAAATTAATACCCATCTAATAGTTATTGACCCAGTTTAGCAGTAACTCAGTGCTAAACTGACATATTCGGGCATATGGCTACAGGGGGTACTAAACACCTGATATCAGGTCAAGGTACCCCCAACTAGCCTAATCGTAACTATTCACCCATTGTTTACTTTAACAGACATCGGGCAGTGAACGACACTTCGTTTACGATACACTGCCCATGCCACCTTGAGTTTTGCATCTCACTGACCTGCTAGTTTGACTTTAGCAAATGAGTTTTGCAGTTTTGCACCCCTAGTTTGACAGGGTTAGTGCAAAACTCAAAAAATGTCCGAATTGCCCGGATGCGGAGAACCGAAATCAGGTGTAATTGAACTTGTCAAGACCACTAAATACAGAGCTGCGATCTGCTATCCTGGGAGCATTCGATCAAACACCGGTTGGAACGGTTCAAAATGTAATTAGTCATCTAAAAGAGCTGAATCTTAAACAAGAGGAAGATAATACTTTCTTCAAACTTGAGAAAAAGACAAAACTAAATACTAATTATCATACTATTCGTAGAGTTATGGTATCCATGGTTAAGGAAGGACTTCTGTCTGAACTTCCTAAACGTGGTGACAGAAACCAGGTCTACTATACTAAGGCAATCTTCAAGAACACTAATCGTCTTACTGATTATTCAGGCAATAACGTATCTCTTCGAGAATTCATCCATACTCTTATTGATGAAGTTAATCCAGAACTAATTAACCCCAGCGCGATGGATGTACTCAAGATTTGGATGCTCGATTCATTGGGTGCATCCATTCCGGGAGCTTACAAAAGTAAGAATAGGGAAGTTCCTAAACCTGAAGAACTACGTAAGAAGCTCGAAGCAACACTCAGCATGACACGAACGTTCCATGCTTTTATAAAGGCTTTCTTGGATAGCGATATTTGGTCTCCTGTAGCCCAAGAAAGACTTGAGCGTGAATTTAAAGCTTCTTGCGTAGAGGAACATACTGCTATCGTAGATAAGGCTTGGCTAGAAAAGTGAACAATTTATGAATATCTCAAAAGCTGAATGGTTTTGGTACTACACTGTCATCTTACTCATAACTCTTTGTCTTAAGTCTCTTGTTGAGGGCGAATATCTGCTCTCTGTAGCCAATATATTCATTTTGTCGTTAGTAACTATTATTATTCGACTAATGAGGTTCATTAATGACTTCCGTAAAGAATATTCCAAATGGGACATGGAATGAAGTATTACGTGGTGAATTAGTACGTCTTAAGCCTCACTATAGACATAGTAGTCCTGATTCTGTTTGTATTAAGATTCGTGATTTTTGTTGCCCTGGTGAAGACCTCGTATATCAAGGTATAATGTCATTGTGTATTAACTGCGGCTCAATAACTCTTAAAGTGGTGAGTTCTAATGGCAGTAAGTCTAAAGAAACACCGGATAATAACAGTCGGATTTAAAGAATACAGTATATGGGAAGACCACGATGGTACCGAGATTTATGTGTATCATCGCGACTCTTCAGGTAGTTATAGATTTCTGAAGAGCAGATTCATTCCCAAGCCCAAGGGTTCTAGATGATTTTCGAGTTTAAACTTTTACGAGTCTATAATAGAATCTTCTGGATCATTACCGATAAACGAGGGAAGCACATTGTCGTTTATCGCGATGGTAAATATGTAGGTACTAGGCATATGCCTCCTGTAGCAAAGGAATTTTAAAATGCTTGCTGATTGTCAATTTCTGGTAGAGCCATACCATGCTGAATTTATTGAAGAAAACGACCCTGATAAGATGCGTAAACTTATCGAATCTCGCTGGCTTGATAACTATATGTCTGATAAATCCTGGGATCTTCTTATGGAAGGAGAAAGGCTTTCTTTTTATGGAGATTGTAATATTCAAATCAAAAAGTAGCTAATTACCAGCTCAAATTAAACTCTGGGGAACAAGAATGCTGTATCGTGTGAAGTTTATCAATCTCCGTGAGCAGACGATTGATATTCAGGATGACTATGAAAATCTCTTCGATGCTATTCGAGTAGCTAAGGAAACTAATATTGGTCCAGATCGCACGTATCGTGTCGCTATCTCTAACGAGCGCTTCAACGAGGTGTTCTTCACACTTCTTACATCAGGTTATATTTACGCAGGTACTAAGAGTACTCCATACCCGTACGGAGACGTTATGGTTATGCTTCTTAGTGTTAATGCTGATGGTTCTGAACAGCCGGTTTACAGCTCTGTAGCCATGGTAGTTAATAACCCTAAGATTCCTAGTGTTCCTGAACAAAAGATTTCAGAACTTTCTGAACGTTCTTACGTGGTGAAGAGTCAGTTTCACAAGGAAATTTAATTGGGTATAGTTTAGACGCGCTCATTCGACTGGAAAATTGTCCTATGAGCGCGGTAATCGGTATCCAATTAGGAGGGTTTTAATGGATTTTATTACAGGTGGTATGTTTATGGTCAGTGTGTCTACAGCTACTGGTAAAGCTATTAAGGAATGGATGTTAAGCCTTAAAAAAGAGGACTTTGATACCTTTGATATCATTGAAGAAGAGAACTCCCTTAAGGTAGTCCTTGACGGACGTTCCTTTGAGATTAATGATTCATAAAATGATAAAAGATCTTTCGTGTCCTTATGAACTTGGTAGTCACAGCTCACATTCCTGGCAATTTAGAGATACTAGTAAAACCACTATTTACCGTTGCCCTGGTAGGGAGCCTTACTCGGTAAGTTATATTTTTAAGGGTGAAGAATCTACAATCTCGTTTTCCTCCAAGGATTTGGCCGAACAATTCAGGATGGATAATCCAACCTGGTGGTTTAATTGTAACTACGAAATCTAACTTCTAGCCTCTAGTTTCTATCGTGCTCATGGTCTGAAAGACATGAGCGCGTTAGTGGTTAGAGGTGACTTACTTCTAATCCCCCTGTAGCGAAAGGTTTAATCTAATGGCTGTTGACTCTCGTATCCACCAGGCTGTAGTAGTTATTGACTCGAAGGTGTATTACGGATTTTCTGATATTGCTAGCGCTATTGGATTCATTGAGAACCAAGTTGTTCGACCTGTGGTTGATTCCGACAAGGTCTTTGGGCTTCTTTCAGAGGTTCTCTCGGATGGAATTAATGTCCTCGGTGTGAATTATGAAATTCTTGACACCGATTCTTTCCTGGATGTTTACGGTGCTGATGACGAAGGTGTGGATGAAGACGAAGACGATGAGTAATTAAATAAAAGGGTCGGCATCACGGTAACGACTAATGTTATTACGTCAAGTGGTGATTGGACGTACAGCAGGCAGGATGGCATTAGTGACCCTTATTTAAATGAAGGTCAGCACTACGGTAACGACTAATACTACCGCGCTAAGTAGTGATTGGGCGCGAATTTAAACCCGCGAGTGGTATTAGTGACCTTCTTATCTTAAGGAGTTTTATTATGGATCTAGTAGTTATTAAATGCACGATGGATGGTACTACTCAGATTGTAATGGAAGATGATTGGGATCTTCTTAAGGTAGCACTTGTTAGTAATCCATCCACTAATCATCTAGATGTTAATGAAGAGGAGTGGAATCACAAAAGGGTGTGGGGTCTTCTTAAGGACGGTAGTACAGTTTTTACCGGTAATTTTATGTATTCCTATTTTAGTCAGGATCACCATAGGGTTATTCATAGAGATTATTTCCTGGCTTTCTCAGGAGAGGTATGTGATATTCGAGATATCAAATGATTCGAGATTATAAGGTATCAGTTTGTGGATGTGGAAAGATTTGTCTAACAAAGAGTGAAGCTTACGACGTTCTACAGCGGATGCCTGAACAAAGAAGGTTTTACTTTTGTAAACGTAGTGGATCTTATCATACTACTAGAATGGATATTGTACCTAGTCATGTTAAACAACGTATGTCTAAAGAAGATCAGCTTTCTGTCCTACAAGAGGAATTGAATTCCGCTATGGCAATTTCAAATAAAGTTAAAACTACAATTATTGATGAACTTAAAAAACTATATAAAGACAAGGGTATCTATAAAGTAACAAGCGAGATTCTGTTGTCTCATTTTAAGAAATATCCAGGACTCGCATCTGAACAATATTTGAGACAACAAATCTCCGTACTAAAGACGGAGGGGATTCTTCAAGATCTTGGTGAAGTTATTACTGGTTCTAATGGGAGGAAACTTAAGTACTTTGCACTGACTGAAATTTTGGAAGAAGTTACGTCACCTAAGAAGGAAATTGAAGTGTCAAAAACTGTGCCTAATCAGGCATCTCCTATTACTGTAGCTAGCAATCCTTTTGATAAGGTTAATTCTCAGCTTGGTGAGCTACTGTCAAAGGTTAATGGACTTAGTAATGGCTATGCAGAACTAGTTCAAAATAAGCAGAATCTCGACGATGTTGAGCATATGGTAAGTGCTTTGAGGAGTGATTTGTTTACAGCTACTACAGCTATTCAGGAACATATTTCTAGTATGATTAAAAACGTTAACGGTTCTGAGGACTATAAGCGAGGTATCCAAGACGGACTTAAGATGGCAATTGAGATGAATATCACAAGTCGGCACGATGGTTCATCTACTACGTGAGATAGTACAAATCGGTCATCCCTAATGTGATAGACTGAACCTGCTACAGGGCGGCTGAATACTCCCTGTAGCAGATTGAATCTATCCTAATTCGAGGTGTTATTTATGGCTGAATATGAAATTCCTGATAACTATGAGGAACTTAAGCAGTGGCTGGAAAATAAGGAGGAAGAAAATAAGAAGCTTAAGAATAATATTCCGACTATTAATACTTCAATTGAAGCTGATCTAAAAGCTGAACGAGAACTTATGGCTAAAGTTCATGAAATTACTCGCAAGCGTAGGGAGGCTGAAAGAGTACGCGATGCTATGAAAGAGCAGTCGCGTAAAGATGCTCAGGCTATTGCTGCTGCACAAAGGCGTCTTGAAACTTTTGCTTCTGATCGTGCTATTCGTGAGCGACTTAAGAATCAAGCTGAAGAGTTTGATAGGATTACTCAGCAACATACATGGCGTGAATTTGCATTTAATCACCAGATTGATGGTGCTCGACGTCTAGCGTCTGCAAAACGTGGCATTCTAGGCGATAAACGAGGTCTTGGTAAATCTCTGACTTCGCTTATTTGGGCAGATATGTTGGATGCAAAGAAGGTTCTAGTCTTTGCTCCAAAGGATGTTCTAGAAAACTTTAAGCGTGAAATTAATCACTGGACTCCACATCGTAGTGTTCTAATTCTTGGTGGTCTAAATAAATTTCAGCGTGAGCTATATCTAAATCATCTTGCCGCGCTAGATCAATTTTTGCTACTTATTAATTACGAGGCATGGCGTAAGGATCCCATGCTTCTAGAACTTATTAAAAATGTTCGAGCTGATACTGTAATTATTGATGAAGCTCATAATATTAAAGAGCGGCGTACTAGCGCTTATAATGGTATTCGTGATATTGTCTATGCTGATAACGAGTGTAGTCAGTGTGGAGGATATCCTGAGCAGTTTACTAAGTCTCATGGAAGTAGGTCTCTTCGTTGTAGTGTGTGTTTGCATGAACAGGAAACTACTGGTGAATTTTGTAGTGTAAAGAATGTTCTACCTATGACAGGTACAGCTATTCTTAATAAACCACAGGATCTTTGGACTCTTCTTAATCTTGTTGATAGGGTCGCATTTCCGAGTGAAAAAGCATTTTTGCAGGATTACTGTACAACAAATATTTATACTGGTCGTTGGATCTTTAAGCATGGCGGTGAAAATGCTCTCATTAAGCGACTAGGTCCACGATTTGTTAAGCGTGATAAGAATACTGCTGGAGTTAAATTTAAGGAACAGGTGCACGTTCCTCATTATATTGAATTTGATAAAACTCTTTATCCGTCTCAATGGCGTGTTATGCAGGAGATCGCTAAATATGGCGCTATTAAGATGGATGAGAATGTAAAGCTTGATATTATCGGTATTCTTCCGGAACTTATGCGTCGCAGGCAGGCTATCACTTGGCCGAAAGGTATTAAGATTTGGGAAAAGGATGAAGAAGGGAGAAAAACTGGTCGGGTTCTTTATGAAGCTCCGGCAACTGAGTCCATTAAAATGGATAAGGCTATGGAGATTGCTAAGGAAATTATTGAAGAAGATGAAGATCGTCTAGTAATCTTTTCTCAATTTAAAGAAGCTCTTAAGGAATTTGAGCATCGATTTAATTATCTAGGAGTTCCGGTTGTTCGGTATGATGGAGATATTTCAGATAGCAAGGCTGTCGAAGCTCAACTAGATTTTGATGGAAAGACTTCTGCTAATCACCCTCCTTATACTTCGTGTAATCCTGAATGTAAGAAGTGGGGTAAGTCTTGTAATGGCTGGAAATGGACTGTAATCCTTTGTCATTATAAGAAGGGCGGTGTTGGGCTTAATCTGAATTCTGCTCGACAGATGATTAAGCTTGATAGGGAATGGAATCCTGGTAAGGAGGATCAAGCGGATGGACGCATTGACCGTCTTGATAATACAAAGGATTCCGTAGTTCATACTATCCATGTTAGTGGAACTATTGATTCCTTTATGGATAGTCTGATTGAAGAAAAGGCTAAAATTATTGACGGGTTTGAACAGCAACACGATATTGCTGAGAAACTTCTAGCTGCACTTAGGGATAAGGATTTGATGTAGGCAATAATTTATCCGGGTGGTAACGGACGTCACACGGTCCCCACCATTCGAGTGACGAGTTTAGGACACAGTGTGAATGTCCGGTTTAACACCCCGGAGTAGTGGTACACTAGGGATGAAGGGAAAGAGGAGCCGATCAAATCGGACACCTTGGACTCTTCCCACAAAGCAGGTGTAGTAAATAATTAATCTCCCCAGAGTTGTTATTTACTACACCCTTAAAGGTCTGAGTAGGGTAACTTGCGCGGAGAAGTTATTTTTCGAGGCGTCCGAAAGTAACCTACTTTGCTAGGAACCGTGTAATTCCTAGTTAGAGATAACCGAATGCCGTTATCTTACTCAGCCAAGCCTAATCCCCTGGTGTATCGCCTCCACCAGGGGATTTTTATTTATATAGGATTAATATGAAAACAGACGATGAATGGTTCTTAGATAGAATTCTAGAGATGTCTAATCTTAAGGAAGCATTGAAGAATAATCCAAAACCCTCTGTAGCCGATTGTAAACATTTAGAAGCCTTAGTATCGTTTATTGAAGATGCTATTCCAGATAATGAAGAGGATAAATTGACATTCTGGTTTTGGCTGATTGATAAACACCCGGATCATCCTGCTGTGCTAAATATTCACTTTAGATCTTCATGAAAATTGATCTTATTAAAAAGAGTAAGATTTCTAGGGTCTATGATATAGTAATTGATTTTACTTCGTACGCTAATAATGAAAAATATTATCCTATATCTCCGTATGGGGTTAAGTCTAATGAAGTAACTATTAATACTCTTGATTCCTTACTAGCTAGTCTTTCGCTTAGACGTATTACTCGTTGGAAAACTATTAACCCTGTTGGTCGTAGTTATAAAATTCTAGTTTATACAACTACCGTTATTTCTGATAGAAAGTAGCAGACTTAAATGTTTACGTGGTTTGATTTTCGTATCGAATTTACTGACACTCTTCATGAATCTATTGTAGAAGGTACACAAGTAATTTGTAATTATATTCACTGTAGTTATGTAGAAAAGTTTGCTACAGTAGAAGATGCAGAAATAGCGGCGGAGATTCACGTACAGAAGGAGTAAACTATGACTGCCCAAGGCTTATCATTAATTATACTTAATACGTTAATTATTATAGGCTTCTGGGCAGGCTTAGGTTACTTCATCTATAAAATATCAAGGCGTAGGGGGAAGTAGAATGTCAGCTGTTAAGTATACAATTATTGCTGATGATATTAAGAAGCGAATTAAAGATGGAGAATTTAATCATCAACTCCCTACTATGAAGGAATTGGTTAACTATTATAAGTCCTCTCTTAGGACACTTACTAAGTCCATTGAATTGCTTAAAGCTGAAGATATTGTTTATGCCGTAAGTGGTCAGGGTATCTACCTTAAGGAAAAGACATGAAATTTATTCAAAAACGTAGTGAATCAGCTACTAAGAAGACTTGGTTTAGGGTTATTAATAGTAAAATTTTTCTATTTACTACTGTCGAACATAAAGATACTGTAACTTTTTTAGTACATAGATATTATACAATCGGAAAAAGGGATCTGTTGCATTGCTGGAGTGTCCCTAATACTAAGAAGAGGTCTAAATAAGTTGTGTAGCTTGTAAACTCGGCCGTTATTGGGAATGTAGAGAGTCTAGGAATTGTGGAACAATTATAGTTCCAGAATACGTTGATAAATCTACAGGACCTATACGAGAAATCAATACCTATAAAAATGATGCAGCTCTAAAAGATCAGCAGTCTACAGGTCGTAAAAGAGCTGCTGAAATGTATCCTCTAGATAGGGATGCTGATTGTGAGTGGAAATTGCAGAAAAATTGTGGAGGTGGTAATTCACCAATAGTCGGTTGTGTTAAGGGTAAACAAGAAGCACGTCATCATGGTCCTGATAAGAATACTCTAAATAATGATCATGGAAACGTGCATCGTATTTGCCATACTTGTCACAACCGCTGGCACGCTAGAAATGATGAGGATTACGTATGGGGATCTATTTATAATAACCACTCCCCCACTGTAGCGACACTTGAAGAAGTCGCGCTAGATGAGCTTAATTGGATTGGTAAGAAACTACCGAATGTGGTGGATTGATGGAAAATAATCCCAAGATGTTATTCAAGCCAAGTCTGGTGAACTAACTAATGACTAGAAAAGTACGTTCAGAAAAAACTGAACGTAGTGTTCAATATGGTAACAAGAGATTTACCCTAGTTAAAGCATGGTATTATTTGGATAACGGTGACCAATATCACTATATCCATGTATATCAAGGTGGTGTTCTTAGTTTTGTTAAACGATTTTGTTGGTCAGTAGATAAAGAAGGAAAGGTAACTATGCGCTAATGCCTGATATCAAAGCTTTTATAGGAAAGCCTGTATTAGTCCATGCTGTTAAATGGACTGGCGATAATTTTGCTGAGATAAAGTTGTGGGGAGGTTCTTTAGTTTTTCTACGCGATGGTAATCTATTTGTACATACTATTAATGGTGTAGTTCCCGCATTAGTAGGCGATTGGATTACTCGTGGTACACAGGGTGAATTCTATCCTATTAGACCGCGTATTATGGAATCTAAGTATGAACAGACAGAGGTCGATCCTTTGAATTTGAAGGATTCTTATAACGCCCCAAGATAGGATTGACTTTATAATCTTTAGGCTGTATAATTTGGTTAGGCTACAGGGAAGATGTATAAGCCCCCGTCCATTTTCCCTGTAGCCAGTTTTATTAATTAGTCTGTAAACCAGAAATTGGACATATGGTACATACTGTAGTATATGCACATAAAAGTTCATTTAAACGAAAATTTGCTCTTGAGACTGTTTTTAATCATCTTTGTGATGACATGTACAGTCCCAAGACACGATGCGTCGATTCAGGGGGTCTGAGGGACCCTGAGACGGGTCATATGGTATGCTCTGGGTGTGGCAAGGTTCGGATGAGCAGTGGTTTAAGAGAATGTATTATTTGTGATACTGAATATATTGATCTAAATAAACATCAAGACGCTAATTACGAGACTAATTGTCCACGTTGTATTAAAGAATATGGGCTAGAGGATGTCGTATAAAGTATCAACTTCTGAAGTAGCTACTTTTCTTACTTGTAAACAACGTTGGATGTATGCTCACCATCCTTCTTATAATCTTGAGCCTAGGACTTTGGGAATTGCGCTTACACGGGGCGTAGTTGGTCACAAGGCACTTGAGACTTATTACAAGGCTATTTATGAGGGCCTAAGTAATGAAGAAGCAATTAACAAGGCTAATGACTTCCTTGTTAAGGAATCTCTAGACAGCATGATGGCTGGAGATATTGAGAAATCTCGGATGATTTCTGATCTGGGTCTAGTTCTTAAGAACTATTTCTCTGAACAACTTTGGATTCTCGATTCCTATGAGATTGTAGGAGTTGAGTCTCTAGTTAATGCGCCACTCCCCCACACTGATAATATTGATTTTGTTGGGCGTGTAGATCTTTTGCTAAAAATTGTAAAAGGTCTAAATAAGGGTGAGATTGTACCTTGGGATCACAAATTTTGTTATAATTTTTGGTCCGAGTCATCTATTAAGATGACACCCCAGATTCCTAATTATATTTGGGCAGTTAGGGAAATGGGTATGCATTCTCGTAGCGGAATTATTAGCATGATTCGCTACAGGAGTAATGCACAGGAATCTTTTAAGCAAGAATCTATTGAGACAAAATCATCTCTTCGAGATGTTCACATTGTCAATCATACAGTAGCAGCTAAACAAATTGTAGATCTTAAGCAGAAGTCTAAGGTCTCTACTTCAGATGGTATTACTCGCTCTGCATCTAAGTTTAATTGTGAGTATTGCCCATTTATAAATCTATGCTATACTGAAGCTCAAGGTCTTGAAAGTGAGACTATGATTAAAGCTAGCTATCGTCCTAATAGCTATGGTTATGACAATGTATTGGATGTAGAGTAATTAATGAATTCTACCGATGATATTCAAAATGTAGATGATATTCCTAGAAATCTTGTTACTGTCATCTACGGCCCCGAAGGTGTTGGCAAAACTATCCTTGCGGCATCTTTGGGGGACAACAATCTTATTGTCGCGACAGAACGGTCTAATGTTAGTCTAAGTAATTTTCCGGAATTGACAGCTAAGACTAGAATTCTTAAACTTAAACGATTTGATCGTTTTACTAAACTTATTGCACAAATTTTTAACGGAGAGGTTGTGTGTGATCATTTGATTATTGATACCTTTCCAGCTTTGTGTGACATGAAGTTGTCTGAGCAGCTGAAGACAGTTCAATTTAATCGTAAACACCCTGATGTAAATAGTCTTGAAGACTATCAACTACTTCGAGAGCATATGAAGGCACCTATTAAGCAACTTGTGGGGCTTGATATTAGCGTTACCTTTATTGCTCACGAGCGTATTCCTGAACCTGAAGGATACTCCAGAGGTGATAGGCTTACGCGACCAAACGTACCATTTCGGGTATTTCAACTCGTAAATGGGTACACAAACCTTACTGCTTATATGCATAAGGTTAAGAAAGATAAAGAATATGTAAGGGCATTGCGAACTGAATCTACTGAGTCTCATGTAGCTAAGACGCATATCCCCATGGGACCTATTGTCTCAGACACTAAGTTCATCGAAACTATCCGTAACTGGAAAGGTATCTAACAAAAATGTCTTGGTTCGCTTCGGTTAATATTGACGACATCCCTGACAACCCGAATGAGCTTCCTAACAATACTTATAAGTTTAAGGTAACTTCAGCTAAGGTTGGACCTACTAAGGACGGATCTAAGACTGGTATTAGTTTTAAGTACCAGATCATTGAAGGTAGTTACTCTAGCTTCTTTCCTCTTAACGATTGGTGCCGAGTTCCTGACAATAAGACGAACCCTGATGAAGTAGAAAAGATGCTTTCTTATCTTAAGATGCGTCTTTTGGCATGGGGATTCTCTATTGATGAGATTCAGCACTTCGGCCCTGAAACTGTTGAGCAGTGCATCGGTCGAGAGTTTTACGGAACTACCTCCCTTAAGAAGGAAAATGGTCACACTAATATCAGGGTCGTTAAGTTTGACCCTGTTAGTGACGATAATGACACGCAGATGATTGACTTTGGAGTTTAATCACTCCTAGTTTTAAGTTGGCTACAGGAGAACTCCCAGTCTCCTGTAGCTTTCTTAATCTTAGGGCAGATTAAGAAAGAAGGTCTATGATTTGTTTCTTGTGTAGAAGTAAAAGACATACAAATTGTCTTAATCTATATAGGATTGATAATGAGAAATTCATTCCAAGAGAACTTGTTACGAATACACATTGTGCTTGTCAACACAAGGAGTCTTGGAATTATGTAAAGGATATTAGAAAAGAGCAAAAATAATATGGGGAACGCAACCGTCAGAAGTATTAACCCCTCTAAAGGTCTAGAGGAGTTTTGCTACTTCCTTTACGGTGAAGAAGAGGCTTTTATTCATCTTCCGGTTAAGAATCCTGAAACGGAAGTCTATGAGTATAATTTCTTCTTTAAGTGGCCTTCACAAAAACAAGATGTAATTGATCATGTAGAACGATACTCTAAAACATCTGAAGTATTTATTACCCCGGGTATGTTTAAGACCCGTTCTTCGAATGTTACAGAATCTCATGGTAGTTATGTTGCGTGGGCTGACTTTGACGGTAACGTTCCAGCATTGGAAGACCTAGAAGAATTGGGAATTCCGGTACCTACCGTTAGAGTACAGTCTTCAGTACCTGGTAGAGAACATTGGTACTGGCGTTATACTCAATTTAATAAAGATATTGTAAGTATTCAGGGTATTAATAAAGCTATTTGCTACGCCTTGGAAGGGGATACAGGGGCTTGGGACGCAGGACATAGCACGCGTCCTGTAGGTTCTTATAATCATAAACGTAATGCCCCTGTTATTCTAATTTCTCACAATACACATTCTTACCATGTAGATAGTTTCTCTTCTGTACCTGTACCTGAAGAAAGTTATAATCTAGAGCAATTTCTTCGCGAAAGTATCCCTAACCCCGTTAGGACTATTGCTAAACATGGCCCTTGGTCAGATGATGCTTTGGACCTATTGGTCAAGTATCAAATTCCCGAAGGCTCTAGGTCTAGTGCACTAGCCCGCTTTACATATACTTGTTGTGAACAAGGGCTAGATAATAGCGAAGTCTATTCATTGCTTCAGTGGGTAGATAAACGTTGGAAGAAATTTTATAATCGTTCAAATAAAGAGAAGTATTACGTAGATCTTATTAACTATGCTAGGCAGAAAATTCCTTATCAAGGTATTAAGGATGTAACTGTTCTAGCTGATGAAATTCCTACTTTCTCTTTCAAAGAGGTTCTAGAATATGTAGATGATACTGAGTGGATTATTAACGGACTACTCCCCTACAAAGGTATTGCTTACCTTGTAGGTAGGTCAGGTACTGGTAAAACTACTTTGGGTCTAGGTATGTGTACATACCTGGCTCTGAATAAGAAATATCTTGACTGGGAGTCTTCTTCAGAGAAGCAATATAAGACACTATATCTCTCCTTGGAAATGTCCATGGAGGATGTAAATGATTTCTATAAAAAGATCAGCTTGAATTTTACTACTCCTGAGTTGAATGACCTGGATAAACATATTCATACATACGCTAGTCCGGAGAAGATTAAATTTTATCAACCCGGTAGTCCTATTATGGGTCGCTTTCTTAGAAAGCTTGAAAATCTTAAGCCGGATATTGTATTTGTAGATTCAGCTTCGTATTCTCTTGCGTCCAATCTTAATAATCAGGAGGAAGTAACTAAATCTGTAGAGCTTTTGGATATGATTAAGGATAGGTATGGGTGCACTTTTATCTTTATTCATCATTCACGTAAAGATCCTCCTAATAGCGGTTATAGAGAAGCAGATCTAGATGATGTGTTCGGAAGTACTTTTATCGCAGCATCGGCAAGTAGTATTATTGCTCTTAAAAATAATAAAGAATACTCTGACACAAATCGTCTTATGGATATTCGTTATCTTAAAACTCGATTCCGTGGAGATAATACAGGTTTCTCTGTAACTATGGATGGAGAACGCCGTATGTTCAGACGTCCGATTATGGGTGAGCTTATGGCGAAATCAACTGTTAAGACAGAAACAAAGAATGAGTCATCAAATGAATCTCGAAGCTTCTTCCAACATTGATCCTAAAGAGTTTCTTTCATATGCCCTACTAGACGGAACTATGGCAGTAGATACAGAAACTAATGGTAAGGATCTACGCGATGGTAGAGGTTTTGCTATCGGAATTTCTGCTGCTGTAAAAGTTAATAGTAAATATTACTCTTCATATTTCCCTGTAGCCCATACGAAAGGTAATGTAGATGAAGATATTAAGAATATGTTGTTTGATGTAATTAAAACACGAGATAGGATTTTGTTCCATAACGCAAAATTTGATCTTGTGTCTATGAAGACGGCAAATTACACGTCGGGATATAGACGTTATTATTGTACTATGCTTATGTCTCATATGCTTAACGAAAATATCCCTAAAGGTCTTGATTGGCTAGCTAAAAATGAATTGAAAGAAGCAGGAAAAAGTAAGCCTCCTATTTGGGAAGGTATGTTCAAGATTTACGGTTGGTCCCCTGACTTTCCAGCAGAGATTATGGCTCTTTACGCAGGAGAAGACGCGGTCCTGACTTATAAATTGTTTGAGCGAATGTATCCGTATTTTGTGAAATCAGGATTTGATGGAAACTCAGGAAGTACCATGTAATGGATGTAGTAAGGAATTTTCAAAAAATGAATTGTTTGTCTTCTCAGATAGTACAATCTGGTGTGAGGACTGTAGACCAAATCCAGTAAAACCTATTTTGATTAAAGTTCTTTTTAGTTGGAGAGAACTTACAGCCCTCCGAGATTTTATAGAAGGGGATGTGAGTCTTGATGTCTTGGATATTGTAGACGATATTAAAGAAACTCTTGATGACGAAATACTTGTTATACTACGACGAGTTCTTAAAAAAGATTAATTAGGGAGATTTAATGACTCAGTTTAAGAGTCCTATTCCTAATCTATGGGATAGAGAAGTTCAGAATATTGAGATTTTTAATCTCATGGAAAGCCGTGGGGTTAGTATTAATAAGGAACTTTGTCTACAGGAGATTGCTGTAGGTGAAGGACGAATGAACCAGCTTTATAAAGAGTTGGGTAATAGAAATCCAAATTCTAATAAAGATCTTAAGGTTTTGCTTCTAGATGAGATGAAATTGCCAACAGTTAAACTTACTAAGAATGGAGCTCCTTCTTTTGATAAAGAAGCTATGTCAGAATACGAACTTATTCTATCTAATAATCCAGAATATACAGATGGTCCTTGGGGTTCTGTAGCTAAAAATATTCTTGAATATCGAGGTTGGAGTATTACACTTGGACTCTGTTATAGAAAGTTTGTAGATCTACTTAGTCCAGATGGAAAACTTCGATGTAACTATTGGTTGCATGGGACTAAAACAGGTCGAACAAGTTGCCACGACCCTAATCTTCAGCAGACACCAAAAGATACTGTGAAAGTATGGAATCGTAATATTAAGAAAGCTTTTGAAGCTGATAATGACGATTATGCTCTAGTACAGTTTGACTTTTCTCAAGGCGAGATGCGTCTAGCGGCTGGATATGCTAAACAAGAGAATTTGATTGATACGTTTACTAGTGGTCGCGACATGTGGGGCGATATGATCGCAGAACTAGAACGTCCTAAAACTCAATGTAAGACATTGACATATGCAAAAATGTATGGTGCTCAGCGTAAAAAACTAACCCAGATTCTTGGTGGTGATGATCCGGATCAGTTTATTACTGACTGGGAAAACTACCATGACAAGATTATGGCTTTCTCAAGAGCGGTACGTAACAAGGCTGACTCTAGAGGTTATGTATACCTCTGGACTGGTCGAATTAGGCACACTAAAGCAGATCCTAAAGGTTCTTCAATTGCCTTTAATTCTGTGCTACAAGGTGGACTTGCAGAAATTGTAAAGAGTGCAATGATCCGTCTTAAGAATAAGGTAGACTCTAAAGAATGTCGAATGCTTCTTATGGTTCATGACTCAGTAATCTTCGAAATTAAGAGGGAATATCTAGATCAGTATATTCCTCTTATTAAGGAGGTTATGAGTGATGTAAAGTCCGAAGTAGATTTTGGACTCCCATTTGATGTGGAACATGAGATGTGGGGTAAAGATGCAGTGTAATTATGAACCTATCCCTTGTGATAATCATGATGCACATAGAGGACATCTTTGGATTCATTCAAATTTTGGGGAAGTAGAGTGCCTTGGTGTATGCCTCCCTAAAATGACTCAAGAAGATTTTCAGAATTATGCACATAATGGAAAGTCAGGACCTGAGTTTGCTATCGTAGGACCACTAACTGAGGAAGAAAAAGAATTTTACGCTAGAGAAGCTAAAGAATACAATAAGAGTTTTGGAACCTCTACTAGGAGTGATGAGTGAGAAAACTTAACTGGTTTGGTTGGAGTATCTATACTATTGCTGCTGTATACGAAACTGATATGGCAGCTAAAGAACTCAAACAGAACTTGGTCAATGAAGAATACCTTTGGTCAGCTTATCGCGCAGAGGCTCAAGAAGTTGAAAAAGATAAGGAGAACGTTTTATGGAACTTGACAAGTTGAACTCACTCGTAGGAAAATATGTAGATATTACTTATGAGGATGGTGATGGCGCTTCAGGTTGGGTTGTTGAAATTACCTCTGCTCCTGATAATGAAGGTCGAATGATTCAATTTGACTATGGTATGGGGTTCTTTGTAGATAAGAATGCTACAATTAAGGAAGTTGAACCTCCTGAAGGTGATACCGGTCTGTTTAATCCGGATACTCCGCCTCCCCCATTTCCTTAAATAAACTAATTGTAATTCTTTCTAAGCCCACCTCAGAAGGAAGTTAGATTATGTCTAATAAGCCTATTAAAATGCATCGAGTAGAACTTGCAGGCGTTTTTAAAGACATCGCAGCTTCAATCGAAGCTGGAGATTCTTTTGAAGGGAGTATTACATATTCTTGTATTGATAATATTTTTTCTGTAGATGTAGATCTTGAAGAACTTACTGGTGATGAGTTTTTCGTTGGTGGTATGTATCGTGTTGGGAATTCCATGGGTCAAGGTGGGGTTAATTTTCTTTGGGAGCAGACAAATTAATGTTTGTGTCTGTTGATCCAGGTCAAAATGTGGGCGTAGCTACCTTTCGTAAAGATGGAAGTGATATTAATAAAACAATTATGAATTTGAATAATTTTCAAAATTGGTTGGCCATACTATATAAAACTGTAAATGAATCTCACAGTGACAGAATTCTTAATTTTATCGTAGAGGATTATACTCTCCGTAAAGATAAGGCACTGGATCAAACAGGTTCTAATATGCCAGCTTCAAAATGTATCGGATCTATTGAGCAGATTCAAGCTTTGCTAGAAACTAGGTGTACTATTTTCTATGCTAAGCCTACTAATCTTAAGACTGCTCTTAAATGGGCAGGATACCATGAATTGGCTAACAAGCCTAGAACCTATCATGTATCTGACGATATCTCAGCATATGCACATGGAGTTCATAGGTTGATCGATTTGGGTTTGCGTACCCACCCTATCTTTAATGAGGATTGATTATGAATGATCTAGAAGAGTTTATTATTAAAGTTAAACACGCATCTCATGGCGGTAATTATGTTGCATTAGTTCATTCTAAGTGTAAAGAAATTATCGCTACAGGGAATATCAATGTAAGTAAGATTACAGCATACTGTCTTACACATGAATGTCCAGAGGAAACTAATGGCACGTAAAAGTAAGCATAAAAACGATCTAGATCGACTTGCTAAGCTCTCTGCAAAGCTTGGTATTGATGTAGATGCTCTTCTAGAACAAGTATCTCTCACAGATGTTGGACATGATGCTGTAGTAAGGAAACAACTTGAAGCAGAGAGTGTACTTTATTATGTAGAGACAAAAGGGAAAAATTTCTCTGCACGTAAATGTAAAGGTTGCGGAGAAGATTTCCTCTTTACCCACTTTAGGGTTAGTTACTGTTCTGAAAATTGCAGAGCACAAGCTCTAGCAGATTTGGGAATTATCTGGAATCCCCATCGTAAATCTGATGGTTCTCGATGGAACATCAAGGGTAAAGGACTAATTCCCAAAGTAATTAGCTCATCTGCTACGGCCGCGCTAGTTGAGTCAGGAAATATTCATACTGAGTTTCCAGAAACTATAGAAGATGATTTCGA
Source organism: Streptomyces hebeiensis (assembly GCF_052983195.1). Classification (NCBI taxonomy): domain Bacteria; kingdom Bacillati; phylum Actinomycetota; class Actinomycetes; order Kitasatosporales; family Streptomycetaceae; genus Streptomyces; species Streptomyces hebeiensis. The sequence continues at coordinate 39,111 of NZ_JBRKBE010000003.1, read as the reverse complement.
AGATGAGGAGATTTCAGATTCGGATCCCAGTTCTTATATTGGATCACCTCCAGAGGGTTCAAAATTCCCTGTAGATGAATACGAGAAGCAGCAACGTATCCAAGAAGTTGCAAAACGCATGGTAGAATCTGGAGAATTTGAAGATGAATATTAATGATGTGATTGGGCAAATTCAGGCGTCAGCAGACGCCGGAACTGATTCATTGAGTGTAGAACCTTACGAACTCAATGTAGTCATTGGAGATGATGAAGGTAATACTTACGAAATTCAAGAAGTAGTCTACGACCCTAATACGAAATCTATCCATATTACTACTGAATTCTAGGAGAATTTAATGAAGAAGAATGAATTTAGAGAAAGATTTGATGTAGAGGTTCAAACTGCTTTTGAATTGAGGGGAGATGAAAATCCTGAAACTCAAGTTGTAGATAATGAAGGAAATATTCTAGATATCAAAGAAATTAAATATGATATTCGAACAGGTTCAATCTTGTTTATTGCTGACTAGAAATTAGGCATAAAGAAACCCCCGGTAGTCATTAAGACTATCCGGGGGTTTTCTATGTCTAAACCTTGAGTTCAGGATTATAAGTTCCTGATTCCTTAGCGTCATCCCTAATAAGGGTAACATAGACCTTGCTAAGTTTGCGACGCTCTTTCTCTGTCTTTCCTCCCCAAATTCCAGACAGATTATAGAGTATCGCGAATTCTTCGCATTTTCCTCTAACAGGGCAATTATTGCAATAATCACGATATGTGCCCGACTTATCCCCATCAAAAAATATTGATAGGTCGGCACCCACACAAAGAGCTTCTGTTTGCCACAAAGACACCCCGTCTTTATCCGTAGGACAAACTGATTCTTGCATTTGGGCGGTACCCCCCGCCTTTAAGCAGCTCTAAGTTTCAGAGCTTTAAGCACTTAGCCTAGAGCTTTTGTTAGTAGAAAGACCACCATACCACCCACGATAGGCAGAAGCAAGCTTGACACAAAGACATCTTGGAGCCGGAAGCGTCGCTCAGATATCGAGTTGTCAAGCGAGTCAAGCTGTTTTTCTAGGTCAGTTACCTTGGTATTTAGTATAGCTATCTCTGTTTTAATAGTTCTAAGATGCAAAGCGATTTCTCTGTTATTCTCAGGTATATCAAGACCGTATTCATTTTGAGACATAAACAATATACCTCACATCTTACTCAGCACAGAAGTCCAATATGCATAAAGACTAGGATAACCACCCGCTTGAGTAGTCTTTGAATACATATTTTTGACAGCTCCCGGACCTCCATACCAAGCTACAGCAGCACCAGCAGCGCCATATTTAGCTAGATATTGTCCCAGTTTATACTTAGCAATAGCATCTTGAACGGATGGAGAATTCATAAATTCATTATAAGAAACAGTTCGACCGAGTGCTTCTTTAGACCAAGATGGGATATTACTCTTAAGGATCTGGTATGCACCAGATGCTCCATACATACTATTATAAGCTTTATAATTATTATTGGATTCCTGTTTCTTAATAGCATTCATCAACTTCAATAGATCTCCTGTAGCCCCTCCTAGATTTCCAGTACTTGTTGAATAACTAGCAGATGGAAGGTTAGGAAACTGTAGATTAATCGTCTTCGGTTTAACAGGTTTGAGTTTAGGTTGTACAGAATAGTTTCCTTTAGATGTAATATTATTGAGTTCACTGATAAAGTTCCCAAAATTCTCACTAAAATTGTCTACCATGGCCTTACCGCCCTAGCCGGGGTACCAGAAGTATTCATAGAATTAACTTGTACCTTCTTACCCTTACCTGGTGCCTCAACTACTTTACCATTTCCAATATAAATTGCAACATGACTCAACGAACCAATGCCATTCGGATCTCTACTTCCTGTATTATAAAAGATCAAATCACCAGGGAGAAGACTATTTAGACTAACTATCCTACCAGATTTTGCCTGCTCATATGTAGTCCTAGGAAGAGTAACACCTAGTTTTTTGTATACCTGTTGAACTAGACCACTACAATCCACTCCCCCAGTAAGAGAATTCCCACCCCATACATACGGTGTTCCATTTTGGTATGCAGTCATCGCGAGATTAACTGCTTTAGCCCCTACATTATTACCATTGGTAGAAGCTCCAGGAGTATAATTAATAGAGTATCCTGCATTAGCTTCCTGCATACCTTGCAATTGTTGCCACTGAGCTTGAGCTTCCGCTGTAGCCAAAGAAGCTTTACCTTTAGCTCCAATTGCACCCAATTGATTGTTAAAATAACTAGAGAAATCTGAAGTTTTATCTGTTACAATTCCATATTCATTTGTGGGTACTTGACCTGCTGCTTTAGTTGCATAATCACTTGCAAGTTCAGTAGTCCTATTATTCTTATCTTGCATATATGAATTCAAAGCATTACTTTTACGATTTCCAAGCCAATCAGGTACGCCAGAACCAAAAGATGTTTGCGTAGGACTTACAGGAAGTGGATTAATAGATTTATTACTAGGACCCAATTTAGTTTCAGCTACAGGAGAATTCCGTGATGAGAGAGGATTTATTACTTTCTTGTTATTCATAGAGCTTCTATACGTACTTAGAAAATCTTGGATTGTCATTTCTGACTCCTAAGATACTCTCTCAAATCAAATTCTGCGCTCTTCTGATAAGGTCCTGTGTTTTGAATACCGAGCGCGGTAAGTAGATTCAAAATATTCTGCATGTTATATCCAGTGGAATTTTCCTTAGTAGTATCTGAGACTCCAAATTCACCTGTGATCCTACCGGCATGGCTTACTCCCGGTATTTGCTTAGCCAAATAATCTATATCAGTTATACCATCTATAGGTGCACCTGTCTGTGCTTCCCTCCCTGTAGCCAATTCTATTGGAATCCTAGCAGCTGGATTAAGCATACTCATACCCATTTTACCAGGATCACTCATTTGTGAAATAAGATCCATAGTAGGGTTGCCAGGATTAACTACAGTATAGCTACCTGGTTCTCCTGTAATAGGACCAATACCTTTTTCTCTAAGCCAGTCAGGAAATAGCTGATCATAAGGAAATGGATCTGACATTGGTCCTGACTCAATACCCATCATATTCTGCAATAGGTACTGACCTTTTGGATAAGCCATTACCTTACCAGGTGTCGCGACAACAGATTCTACAATGAGTGGGAATGCTTTACGTGTCCAACTATAGAATGGAAACATACGACGCATAACATTGCGTTCAAAAGTTGTTAGATCCATACCATCAGGATGCCATTTACGTACTATAGCTGCTGCATCTTCAACCGCATTTTCAAAAGGCTTATTAGACTTTTTAAGGGCATCAATAAAATGAGCAAGTCGAATGTAATGATCTCGTCCTTCAGAAAGTTTATGAGCTGCTTTCTGACCCCGACCACCTAGAGGTCTAATCTTTTCCAACCCTGTAGCTACATCATCCGGAATATCTTCAAGCACACGCGTAGTTGGCAAAATACCTTGCTGAAATGCACTAACGTATACCATATCATTAGTAACATGTGTACCATTACGCATTGTCAAGGCAGTTTGTTTTCCAACAGAATTAGGATACTTACCTTCGATGGCTCTTTTTAGAGCATTAGGGCTAGTGAGATTATTAAGTTCTGCTATTCCTTCATAACGTCCTCTTTGAGATTGCATGACTTTAAGAGCAGCCGAGTAAGGTCGAGCAGAATTTACCCCACCCAACCAATTAAAATACAAATCTCCAATCATATTACGAATATGATGTGAAGGTACATAAATAGTTACTCCAGACTTCCATTTACTAAGTACTTTATCAAAATTCTGAAGAGCTTTAGAAGATGGTTTACTAATTTCCTTAAGATTCTTGATAAATTGAATAATTTGATTGGAAGCTTCCTTACCAAAATAAATTCCAGCAAGACGGGGATGGCTATTTACTGTGTGTACAAAATCTCCATTACGAGTATAAGAACCAAACCGAGAAATAATTTCATCAAACATAGTTTTTTCACGTACAGTATGTTCTACTACATTTTGAATCTTAAATAGAAAATCTAGAGGACGTTCAATCTTCCAAGATTCCCAAGAATTAAGCCATTGAGTACCTTTAGAGTAATCGCCCTTTTTGGTAAATTGATATTGGCCAAGTCCAAATCTCTTAAGATTACTATTTAGTTCTTTCATAAAGAGTTGAGAACGTCCAGCAACAGAGTTTTCTAGAGCTACTGCATTATTAAGTCCAGAACTCCCGAACAGATTTTCCATGACCTGTAGGATCTCACGACTCAGGAGTGCCGCTTGTGAGCCCTCTATCGGGGCAAGACGGCCTTGAGCACCCTTGAGGGCATCATCCCATAGGGCAGAATCGTTAATATTGAACTCTTTAGCCAATTTATTTAGATAATCAGCTCTTCTGGCTACAGTGGCTTTAGCACTAGCAATATTTTTAAGATATATAGGTCTCATGTCAGCATTTTTATATGCTGCATTAAATCGAGCCCCAAGCCATTCCAAAGCTCGTGCAGATTCGCCTACTTTAGTTCCAAGAATTCTTGGAGAAGGTCCCCCTATAGTTTTATTAATAGCTCTTGTTATTGCTGGAGCATTAGAGTATTTCTTAAGGAGCTTATTTGAAACATCAGGATGACTAATAAGTGTAGATGTATTTAGATGGGAAGAATTAATTGCAGTATCTATAGGTGTCTTAGGGATAAATTCATCCTTAAGATAATTCGCTGCCTTAGATTGTGCTACAGAGCTGCCACCAGCTGACGCAGTAATATCACTAGCTACTTTGGAACCTATAGTGACAACTTCTTCAGTTCTAGCTACAGAAAGGGGACCTTTAGTTATATCTTCAATTTGTTTAGAAGCCGCGTTGACACCTTCAATTACCTTACCACTGTCAACTAGAGCTTCTCCAGCCTTAAGTTCTTCAATCTTCTGTATAACTTCTATAGGAAGTGTTTCTAGAGCTTTAGATTCTCCACGAAGAATTTTTGTAAGAAGAGTAGGGCTAATAGCGGCTGCTGCTGGACCAATAGAATCAAGAACTTGACTAAGTCTAAGAGGTGTAGATTCGCTTACTCTAACACCATTTACAGGTATAGCACCTTTAGCCATAAAAGAATCTTCAACTTTACGAAGAATATTATTAGCTACAGCAAAACGGTTAGGAGATTTTACATCTTTCAGAACGTGAGTAATATGATTCCACATCTGAACTTGTTGTGAACCAGAATATCGAGCTGTCTTACCTGATGCTACTGCATAATCGTAAGCTCCTGGATTTCTAATCCCGGCAGGTCGAGCCTTGCCAAGAATCTGATCTTTAAATTTCTTTATTGTTTCATCAGCAATTTTACTATCACGTGTTGGATTTTTAGACTGAATTTCTCTTGGCTTAGAATTTTGAACCAGCCGTTCCAAATTAATAGGATTAGATTGAGAAATTTCATTAATAATGACTTCAGCAGATTTTACCTTGGGTGGGATTTTTAGAGCTTCAGCATCAGCTCTAATAGTTCTATTAAAAGCACCAATAATTTTCTTATTTTCAGCAGGGATACCAAGCCGTCGAGAAAAATTTGGAATACTAGAAATTCTATCGATTAGTTTGTTAGTTTGATTAAAGGAAATACCAGGATACTTTATTGCTAGACGAGATCTGAGGTTATCTGCCCAATTAAGGTCACCAACAGCAGCTCTACTAACTAGATCTTTTGTAAGTTTAGCTGTGCCTTCAGGACTAGAAAGTTTATCAGCCAATCTAAGTTGACCAGGATCAATCTTTGCTACAGGGAGTTGAACTTCTGAACCTTTAAATTGTCGTTCTGCCTGTGTAGTTTTACCAGGAGTCCAACTATTAAGAAGATTATCCAAAGGATCTATTATATTTACAGGAGGTGACTCTTTTACATCTCTAATACTTCTAAGTACATCTCCTAGTTCATCCAATTCAGGGGAGCTAGGAAATTCGAACCAGCTCGGAGGAGTTATCAATTCCCCTGTAGCCGGGTTTGCAATTCTATTCTGAATAGATCCAGGAGGCATTATAACTTTATAGGATCCAGATGTTTTTCCTACTGCCATGGACCCAAGGTTTACTTTAGGAGTACCTGAGTTAAGAGGAGAAAGTTTATCAGCAGATTTAGCAATATTCGTGACTTCTGGAATTTCTGCAAGACCCTTAGTACCCGAAAGAATATTAGCAGGACCCTTCAAAAAATTAAGAGGGTCACCAACCATACTTGCACCTAGACCGTACAAATTCATATCTTCAAAATACTGATCAATATCTTCGTCAGTTACTTCTACAACACCTTTATCAAAATCATAAAAATACTTATCTTTATCATCGTCACTAAATCTATTAATCTTCTTACCCATAAGCCTTTCTCGAACCTTCTCACGGTTCTCAGGCTTCATAGCATCTTCGGCAGACATATGTGTATCGAGACGGATAAGAGCATCACCAAGATAGATTTTATCCTGTGGATTTGCCGCAGTTTCACTGGAAGTAAAGGCACCACGTAGACCTGTGCCAATACCTCTACCGCCACCGGTTACAATTCCACCAATAATCTGACCTGCGTCACTAAGGACACTATCAGTATCACTACTTTGATGACCTGCAATAGCATCATCTGTAGCATTAGCAATAGCATAGGCTGGTGTACTAAGAAGATCTACAAATCTACCCCAAAGAGTTTGCTGCCTCTTTGGAGCTTCACCCTTAGAATTAAAACCGGCAGCCTTAAGACTAGAAATTGGGGTTTTATTCCATCGAGAATTAGCTAGAATATCTATAGCAGCTTGAGATACACCAACACGATTCCGCATCTGTCCCAAGTCCATAGGCGGGAAGACACTACTAAAATCAATTGGTTTGTATCCTTCAAGCATTTACTTATCCTTATTAGCCGGAGTTACTAGCTGCCTACCTGTTACGATAGCGATAGTTGTAAGAATAGATTCTATAGCTGTAGGGGTAATACCGTGATCTGTAATAATACCTATAGCTACTTGACAGATAATAATTACAGCACCTAGCCATGCAATGGGTTCCTTTGAAAAATTCATTTTACTTCAACTTCCCCATGTAGGCCAGCAATGCATTAATTGCATTATTCATGTCATAGTCACTAAATGTAGGGTTAGACAACGGTGTATTCGGATTACCTTCTTGCATACGTCGACGAAGCATATCAGTAAGGTATTCAGGAGTTACGTCCAAATTTACAGGATTGCCATAAGAATCCTTCATATCCTGACTCTGGTATTTCCCTGCTACAGCTTCAGGACTTCCCATTACATCATTAAGAGCTTCCATGATTGCTTTAGACGAGAAGGAATCGCTAGGACCGTACATTTCACCTAGGTAATTACTAGCTCCGGAAGGCCCATTAGTACCTTTGAAAAGTTGATCCGGTTTAGACTCTCGTGCATTCTTCTGCTGCATCTCTTGCATCTTAAGCTGAAGATTAAATAGATCCATCAATTGATCGTATTGTGTACTTTCTTGCTCCTGAATTCTTTCAGCATCTTGCTGTTGTAGTTGAGCCAACATAGCTTGAATAGCAGACTCTTTACTAGACCTAAGTCCAGTTAGTTTACTACCAGCAGTTTGCATATAATCTTCAAGCTGAGCACCAATATCCGCTGCTGTATTAACCCCAGCAAGACGTGTATTATCAGAAGACTGTCGATTATAACTTACATCTGAATTCTTCATTTCAGATAGCATCTGAAGAGCTGCATTTTCATCAAGTTTACTTTGATTCTGAAAATAAGACTGATCATCACTAGCTTGCTGAGTAGCTTCAGGTGTAGCAGCCTGAATGCCTAGTTTTTTATAAAGTTCAGCCTGCTGCTGTGCTTGCTGATTATATTGATCTTTAAGAAGTCCTTGAGTCTGATCATATCGCTGTTCAGTCTCTCTAGAAGCTTGTGCCATTTGATTAGTAATCTCAGGCATTTGTGCAGCAATATCTGTAGCCAAATCGCCGTACATCTTTTTGGCTGTAGCTTGATTTTGCTTACCCCGATTTTCAGTTCTTGCCATCTCAGCTTCAAGCTGTTGAATAAGTGGATCAAATTGAGATCCTGCTGTCCCCGTAGCTTGTTTTAGAAGAACATCCAAAGGTGTTGGATCTACACTAATATTCTGGATTTGCTGCATAAGTTGATCCAGAGGATTAGGTGCAGTATTTTGTGAAGTCTTTTTCTGTTTCTTTACTTGAGCTGCTTTAGATTGTGATGCAGCCTGTCGTCTAATAGCATCTGCCAAAGAGTTAGCAGTACCAGAACTGTCCCACGGACTAGGATTAGCCATTAAATTCCCAACTTAGAAGCGCGACGCCTAAGAGCATCTTGTCTGGCAGCGTCCATTTCAAGCTTAAGTTGCCTAAGAAAGTTAGTTCTTTGCATACCTAGGTCACCCAGTTTATCAGATTGACCTGTTTGCAAATTTTTCATCTTAGCATTAAACTCAGTATTGTAATCTCCCAGAGCTTTAGCAAAAACCCCGGATTTCAGAATACCTCTACCTGCAAAATCATTTTGTTGATCTACCCTATCCTGAGTACCCTGTCTATTCATAGACCGAGTCATCTCAGAATAATCTCGTTTTGTAATTCCAGTCTGACGCTTGTACTGAGATTCATAATCTGATTTAGATTTATTAAAATTAGCTAGTTGCTGTTGATACGTAGTATCTCCAGCTAGCCATTTATCAGAGGCAGACTTCTTTTTGGCCATATCTTACTTCCTCTTTTTGACTGTAATTGTCTTCTTAGTATTAGAGAGCTGGTACGGTATAGCTGCGCCAGAACCAACACCATAATCGGATTTAGTAAACCCTCCTCCAGTCTTAATACTTTGGGTTGTATATGATTTAGTACCACCCTTCTTGGGATCAATACTCTTTATGGTCTTATTTCTAGCATCGTTATTAGCCTTAGCAAGCCTCCTTTTAATAGCTGCTTCCCGCATGGAAATTTCAGTTTTTCTAGGCAATCCAACTTTGATAGGAAGACTAGTTCCTGGCTTAGGCTTAGAAGGGAGAGCCATTAATTAAATACTCCTCTGGAAGTATAACCCATAACGCTGCTGTTCATAGGATTACCTGTATTAGCACCTTTCATTCTACGAAGAATAGCATTCTTCCTAGCTTGTGCTCTATTATCTCTCTCTGCATATCCTTGTGGATTTGCTACAGGGCCTAGATTAGGCATAGACCTCCCTCCCCCATAACGTTTATTACCAGCTGCATATGGGTTAAAAGCTTTCATCCCTGGTGCTGCATTAGGAACTGGTTTATTCCCAAATAGATCCATTTAGTTTACTCCCTTGGGAACAAGTTGCTTAGAACCAACAAAAGCGGTTATAGAATATACATATGCAGGACCATCCGTAGTGTTACCTTTTGTCATCATATCAATTCTAAATTGTAGAAGTCTAAATCTAAGGGATTTAGGAAATCTAACAAATTTAATTTGTTTAGCGGAATCTGAAGTAACTTCTTGAATTGTTCCTGGAATATTGGTAAGAGGGTAGTCCCAAGTATTAAGATCATGCCAATGATATAGCTTTAGTTGATTCCAATTAACTTTATAAGCTACAGAGAATGGAAATAGAGTGCCCGTAACATTACGTCCAGTATAGCAGTCTAGACCCCAATGCATCAAACGTTTAAATCTATGGCTAAGTCCTATATCAAATTGCTTAGTTCTTAGCATAAGTTTAATATCTACAGAAGGAAAGATGCCAGTTACGTTACCATTTTCAATATTTGTAAGATTGTACCTATCTTCAAATTTAAATAGTTTAAAATACATATTCCAATTACTTACAGAACCGGGGCCTTGAGAATCGATACCTTTAGTTAGGGTAGACCCAGCTATGTATGTATCAAAACCTCTACGCAACCCTGTATTTGTATTGTCAAGTCTAACAGGGGGTCCCAAGTATTTGATATTCACGTCTTCGGAATCCCATCGAGTCCATGAACGAAGACGCAGATGATAAATATAGAGTCTATTATAGAATCTTACTATAGCCCTATCTCCTACTATACGTAGCCAAAATGGATATCGCCAACTTTGACCACCAGAAATATATGGAGCGGTATTAGGCAGTGTGTCATCGAATTCAAATTCAAGTTTAACGCTGACTCTGACAAAGTCATAATTAGACATCTCGTATAGTTGATTATATTTAAGTACAAAGACCGAATTTTCATAAACATCTACACATCTACCACCCATAGCCCCAATATCTGTATTAATAACCTGTAGAACTGCTTGAGCAGGTCCTGTATCATATGTTAGCACATAAGTAGCGTTATCTTTGAAAATTATAATATTATCTTGATATACTACCAAATCATTAACTGCATCCCCATCACCAGGGTTAATATCGAAAAAATTAGTACCAGGCCATGATGTAAAAGTAGCTAGATCTGAGAAGAATAGGCGTGAATTTGTAGAGACATTTCTTCGACCACTAATCCACAATCGATCTTTATAGATAACAGAAGCGTATCCAACAGGCATACTTGCAATTACAGTTACCAAACCCCCTGATAGATTGTAAACCACGCCCATGCCAGGAGACTGGATATCAGGAACGAGATACACATTATCAGCATAACGATGAGCTTTACTATGAACTCCATCAGCAATCTTCGCGATAAGTCCTGCATTAGGCCCTTCTACAAAATATATAAAAGAAGCTGGATCTCCATTAACATGCGAACTATTTACAATTACGTATCTATTGCCTTCAAAAGTTCCAGTACCAATAACAATCTGGTATGAATTAGGGGGTGTAGACGTACTCAACGAACTTGTATATTTATTAGCCGCCATAGTACCCCAAGGGGGTCTTGAAGAAAGAGAACCATCTAGACTAATGTCAAAATTAACACAATCTACCAATTCATTATCTGCAATCATAGCAGAGTCAGAATAAGTATTAATACCCCCTGAAAATGGACCAATACGAAGTTCTCTAATTGCTTTAGGGTCAGTAGCCATAAACATCTCCGTACTCAGCATCTTCAGGAAGAGTAGTAATTCTCGGATAATATTCTTGACTGGTCCATTTATTATTATCATTCAATTTCATCATAGTTTCATCAAATTGTCCTTTTTTAAATGAAGCCTTCTGGTAATCCTCATCAAGTTCATAAGCTTGCTTCAAACAAAAATCAACGACTGAATTATGATATTTAAGAGGGATAGTCAATCCATCCGCCAAATTCCCAACAGAATTAGGATATCGGATATAATAAATAGAAAGACCATTAGTGACAGTAGCACTCGGTTTCGGAAAGATAGTAAGCTTCCCCTCCCAAACCATAAAGACTTCAGGTACACTAGCGCCATAACTAAAAACGCTATTATCAGAAGAAAACCCATCTAGATACTCATTGAATTCAGCAAAACTAAGACCCTTAACTCGCAGACCACTTGCCTTAAGACCTCTCAAAACTGAGAGATTAGGTGGCAAATCATACTCTCTCTGATCTTTAATTAGATCAGCACTACCTGTTGTTTCCATCAAACCTTCGTTAGAAGTAACGATTTCATTTTGAGCATCGTTAATCCAACGAATAATATCTAGATCTGTAATCTGCACTCCAGCTTCGTCACCAAATATACGTTTTACTCTTGTAACTACGTCCTCTACGTTCAAAGTCTACTCCATTATGTATAAATGACGATTTCTCATTACGAATAATAGCTGCTGCCAACTCATGATCTTCTTGTCTTTTTTCCTCCATCTCCTTAGCTTTAACAAGTTCTAGAGCATTGTTATAATTATCAATATAACTCAATTTATTTGGGAAGTTTTTTTGATCAGCCTCAAATACTTTAGCAAGTAGCCGCTCATCTGCTTCCTCCCCAGTACATACCAAGTATGCTGGTCGTCCGATAGGGAAACATACAACACGAAAAGCCAAATCCTTAGATGAACGTTTATTCGGCGGAATCCACTGCAATTGCAAGGAGCTGTCATAATCTTGTAGAATCTCATTTATTCTAACCTGTTTCTGACTAACAAAATGACCATCTATGGGGAAGTAGAAATTACCATTAAGAACTCTATCACTCATTAAGATATCCTTGTAGCAACAATAGAAGCTGTATAGACTGCACCTGTAGTAGCTACCACTCCGGATGCTACAGAAATAGGAGCAGCGTTAGGAATGTCTACCCTAATTCTATAAACCCCCAATCCTGTAGCACCAGTAGTACCAGCTACAGGATTAAGAATAGTAGCAATAGCCGTGTTCCCAATCTTAAATTTCATGTTATCTACCTCAAGATTAGCTACAGTGGTACCTCCAATAAATGTCCAGATCTCAATATCCCAAGTACCTGCAACCAAATTAGCTGTAGCTGCAATATTCGCATCTGCACCTGGAGTTGTTACTTTTCCATTTGCAGTACTAGAAGTAACTTCTGTTGCAACAGGTATTGTAACCTGAATTGGGGAAGAGCTACCACTAATACTTCCGGAAGTTCTTAGTGCATAATCCCCTTCTGATAGTTTTACAAAAGCTCCTTGGAATTGTGTATTGATAGATTCTGTACTAGGCATAAATCTCCTAAATAAATAAAAATGGCTACAGGGAGTGTTATACCCCTGTAGCCACTTTAATTTGTGCTATAGGGCTTAGCTCTCAGTAACGTCAAAAATACGTCCATGCGTATTACGTCGGTGAGTACCAAGCTGGTGATACTTATAAAGAGTCGCATCATAAGCATCATAACCGATAACGCGTTGCCACTTAGACCCATCGAGATCCATGAAGGACCAGTCACTCTCTCGATAAATCTTAAGCATCTTTTCATTAATAAAGAACATCTGATTAGGCGGAGCATCTACATCAGTAATAACAGGGATATCCCCATTATCTGTAGTAAATGCTAGCCCACTAAAACCACCTTCAAACTTTGTGGTATTAGTATAGCGCCGAGCCTGCATAAGAAGATTTGCATAACTGCGACGTACGCCAAGGGTAGTAAAGATAGCAGTAGTAGTACCACCTTTACTATAAATCTCATCGCACATAGTGGTCATAAGAGACTCTGAGAGCGCCCTATTAACCCCAGCATTACGGTACATAGTAGATTTCCACTTACTCTCAACTGCGGGATCGATTCCCAAAAGAGGTGAAGTATCATCTACAATCTGCTGAAGTCCAATAATCTCCCGATTAAGAGAACCCTGCCGAACAACAATGTCTCCGGCTACAGTAGCAGTTCCAGGAGCAACATTAAGAACAAAGTTAGTATTCTTAACAATACTCTGAATAGTTACACCACCGGCAGCAGTCTTAAGAGTGCTACCTGTAGAATTATAAATATCTACAACCATACCCTCTTCAAGATACTGGGTATTAGTCATAGGAACTGTTACAGTTGCATTAGCACCAGTAATAGTGCCAACAACGCCTACGGAAGTTCCGTAAACCTGCCTATTAAAATCCTTAGCGAGGTCTGTCTGAACACCATTAATCTCCTGGTCCAGAAGAGACGCAAAGGACTGGTAATTAGTCTTAGCCAAAGCCATACTAGGCCCAGAAAGACGTACAGAACCATAAGCGTATGCAAGTCCTACTTGAGCACGTGCATAACCCTGATTACCCGGAACTGGCAACTGTTCCATTTCAAGTCGGGAACCGATTCCATGGTTACGTCGAACATGAATAGGAAACACTACATATTTACCACCGACTTCAGACCTAACACCTTCTGACGTCTGTTCAATTCTTTTAGACGTCTTCTGATAATTCTGCATCTGGTCTTGAATACGCGGTTCGTAGATTTCCTTAAGAATATTTGTTGCAGTTACAAGAGTAGCGCCCACTAGCCTCCAAGCTTAATCCTGCTGATTTGCCCTTGCCAGCATTTCAGCAACAAGATTACGAGTCTCCTTACCGGAGAGATCTGTCACTTTAATTGCATTAGAGGGAAGACCAGAACCACTACTGCCGGTAGAACCAAGGATATTAGGAGCAAACGACTGAGGAGTTAGCGAATTCTTAAGGTTAACAAACGCCTGAACTGCCTCTTCTCCAGAAGCTCCGCCAAGCATCATTCCAGTTACATATTGCTCATCGAATTCGCCATACTTCTCTTGCAGTTGCTTAAATTCCTGATCAAGTTCCCAGTCCATTTGAGCAGCCTGTTTGGCTTGAGCATCTGCCAGAACAATTTTAGAGACTAGCTCTACACCATTCTGCAATTCAGCAATACGAGGATCTTCCGAGATAGGAGAAGTTTCCTCAGAGCTGGATTCATTTTCAGTAGCTTCAGAAGACTTTCCGAAACTATAAGCGTTAGAGAGAGCGTCATATACATTCTGAGGATTATTATTGATCTCATACATAAGTCTGAGACCTTGTTCAATCTCATCAGAAGTAATACCGTGCTCAACAAAAGGCTTATAAGATTCATAATCCTTCAGAGAAGCATTAACAGATTCAATCCTCTGATTAGCTGCTTCATCCCACTTCTGAAAATGTGGTGTAACTAGTGGATGAAATTCTTCTGGAAGAACACTAAGAGCTTCATCCCAAGCCGGATTAGTTCCGGTAGGCTCACTGTTCGGCTCTTCAGTGGGTGTACTCATTTTTCCCTCTTTATCTAAGCTCGTACCTCTTGGAGGCCCTAAACTTATTTAAATTAAACTACTTCATCCGGTCGCGGAAGTGGTTCGGCAGGATTACCAGAATTACCCTTAGCCTTATTAACTTCAACAACCTTAGCACGAACAAAACAGTCCTTAGCGTCAATAAGATGCTGAAGACCGATAGTTATCTGAGAACTAGATTCTACAGTATTAACAATTTCTTCTGCCGCAGTACCAATAACCCTGGCTACAGAGAAGAGAGGTTCGGGAAGATGATTATAGTTAGTAAGAAAATCCAACTTTTCCTTAATGGCAGGATGCTGATCAGTCACTTAGACTCCTTCTTATCCTTCTTATTCTTCTTATTCTTATCCATACGACGCCGAAGTGCTGCTGCCCTATCTTCTGGAATCTCCTTAAGAAGGGCTTGATTATCCTGTTTGTTAACCATAAGACTATTGTAGAGGAAGCTAGCCCAGCGCGCTAGTCCCAATTATGCACGTGTACCCTGCACATTCATGTAATCGGCAATAGTTTTAGGGTCCTTAATATTACGTACCGCAAATATCATATCATTTACTGACATAGTGTCAAGCATAGAACTTGTATAAGTGACATTGTCGTAAGTAGACAGAACATTACGGAGAGCACTAATAGTTGTATAATCAACAGGCGCAGTAAGCCCTGAAGTATTATTCAAACCTTTAATAGCACTAATAAAACTAGCATCTACACTAATACCCAACTGATTCTGGGCCATTAGAAGGTACTCCTCCCTGTTGCTGAGATTCCATCTCTATTTGTGCAGGATCACCCGATGCAGCTTCACCAGAAGTAATTGCACCTTCTGGTGCTGGCATTCCAGGAATCATACCCAATGCCATCATGTGTTGATTAACATGTTCTTCAAATAGATCCTTAAGACGTTGTGGCAATTGTTCGTACTCTTGACCCTTACGATAATTATTGTGTACTTGAATATGAATCTGATGATTATCAAAAGTATTTACAGGAACAATAAGAGGTGGTGCAGTAGGATTACCCATTGTATCTGTAAGAGGTTGACCTGAATTGGGATCAACAAGAGTTGGTGCACCTGTCATAGGGTCGGGAGCACCTTGGAAAGTTTGAAGATATATACTCATATCTTCGTCTGTAACGGTACTCATCTTCATATTTTCACGAGTAGCTTGAGCACTATCAATCTGAATCTCTTCATAAAGCCTCTGTACTCCGCCAACTTCCATAAGCTCTAGACCCTTTTCAGGCGGAATAAATCCGTTATTCATAAGATCCATAAGCAAAGCTTGCTTAGCAGCTTTAGAAGTCGGAAGAGCTGAGCCAGCTTCTACACGAATATCAGTATTATCACCAATAGAAGACCCAACAAAAGAAAGAACATTAAATTGATTATCACGGCCAACAACTTTAACTGTCCTAGGAGTATTCCAAAATTGCTTAACATAACACAGAGTTTGAAAACCTATTTTCTCAAATCCTTCTTCAATACTATTAAAAGTTGTCGAAAGCATAGACTCATCTTGTTCTTGAAGAAAACTAATTGCAGTAGCAGCAGTTACGCCAGGTGGAACCTGTCCTTTAGACACCTGATGCTGTCCACTAATATCTTCAAAATCCTGTAGCAATCTCTGGAGTTCTTCGATTACATAAGGAGGAAGATTCTGCAAAGGCATAGGTTCAGGTTTAGGAAAACCCAGCTTATAAAGAATAGTCTGACCCGGTTCAGTAGTAATCTTAGATGCATCAATAGAACCCTCAGCAGCCAAAAGCTGCGGATGACTCATTTTATTCTTAGCTTCTACGATTTGACCACGAGTTCTGTTGTATTCTCGTTGAATAGAAATTAGATCATTAATAACTGAATCAGAATAAAAACGTCCATTAGGTATATGGTCAAATTTTACATAAGGATATTGCTGATGAAGATACGGATTACCTTTTACAAACTGAACAATGTTATCACCAATGATAGTATACATACCACCTTCAGGCATAAATTCTACCTGACCAGGCTTAATCCATACTTCGTAACAAAGAACTGCATTTCTCTGAAAATCTACAGCGCCAATTAGTTGAAGAAAACTATCATTTAGAATATCGTTAGCTTCCATTACATTGGGTTCTACTTTAAGATCAGGGTAGTTAGCTTTAACCCATTCTAGTGTTTTAGTTTGAATATGTATTACGTAAGGTTGATCTTCAATATCAGTACAAAGCATATCAGGTATAAACAAGTGAAATGGGGTGATAGTTTCATAACAAAAATCACCAGGATTACCTTGTTTATCTCGCTTATTAGGATCCCAATACGTTTTCATAAATCCAACACCTGTAGTCAACATCCACAGAGCAGATTTAGAAAAAGTAGATTTAATCTTCTTTTCTCTATATACAGAATCCCAAATTTGCTCACCTGCTTGAGCAGCTGCCAAATCTCTATCTTCCCCTGTAGCAGGAACGATAGTAGCTGTAGGCTTTTGAGCAGTAAGCTTAGCAAGTTCTGTACGTATAATAGGTCTAATTCTATTAATAACGGGACGAGATCGATAATAAGGAGCAGGTGGAATATAAAGCCTAACTCCAGCATTCATGCCAGCGGCAGTTGTAGGTACTTGTGATACATTCTGCCTACCTACATAAAAAGCAAGATTAAGATACCATTGCCGTTCTACTTGCTGTCGAAGAGTTTTACAACGTTGATGAGATGATTTAGTCCAAGCTATAATTTTGTTATGAAAGTCTTTTTGTTTAGACGCATTAGTAAGTTGATCAATATCTACATCATTAAAGCTACGCTCTTTCTCCACCTGCCTCCTTTCTTATTTGAATTCCTCAAGTCCACCAAAATCCATAATAGCATCATCTGGATTATCATAAGCAGCTCTAGGATCCATTCCTTGCTGCTTATATTCTTCAGCAATATATTGCGCTATGGACTGATCATCCCCAGCAACAAATTCTTTGGCTACAGGGGGATGTTCATTTGTCAGAGTTTGGATTGTTGAAAATGTCGTCAAGTCCTTCGAGACTAGCAAATTCGAATGATTCTGAATCATCTTCATCTGATTGTTTACTAGTTTCATCAGATGATTTTGACTTCTCCAGAACAGATACAGAACTGTTCCCAGAGTTGATCCCAGAATCAATACTAGTGCTATCAGGACGTAGAGCAAAGAGGGCATCCTCTACTTTAGAATATTTATTAATTAGATGATTATGGTCAATCTGTAGCTTTCTATATTCCTTATGAAGATCCTCAAAACTTTCCATAGGAATAAAATTAAGAAGTTTAGCCAATTCAGTAACACATGGCGTACATATATAAATTACACCGTAGTACTCTACTTCTTTATTAAAATCAATAAACTTTCTATCATCAATATCCGCTGTACTACAGGAAACACATATTCCAGGAGCTATAACTGGGGTATTAACTATACTAAATCTAGAATCACTTTCGGTCATCTTCGAAATCTTCCATTGTAAAGAGATCATCTTCTTCATTATTGTCATCCGGAGATGTACTATTAGGTTCCTCAATACCTGAACCAGGCTCGTCCGGAATAACCTCTCCTGGTTCAATAAACTCAATCTGAGTTACTTTAGAAGGTACCGAACCAGAAGGCGGCATCTGAGGAAATCGAGGATGATGAACAGCAATCATAGGTTCGCGCTGTTCGATACGAGCAACCCTATCTTCCTTCTTCTGGGCTTCTACTTCATCAAGAAACGGATTAGTAGAAGCTGCTCCGAGGGTCTTATTCTTCCAAATTTCAGGATCAAGTTCACTCATCGTTTAGTACAACCTTCCAATCTGTTTTAGGTCGTCCAAGAGATTCAGGAGTTAGATTAGGATCCACAAAAGTCCTAGCCATACTCCTAGCAGAATTGCCACCAATCGAAGGTAGTTCCACCGATTTAGTAGGCGGATCCACGGGCTTACGTAGTTCTGGAAGAAACGAGAAAAAATATCTAGCAGAGTCACAAGCGTGATCATCCTTTTTATGGATTTGGTCATAAGGATTATTTTGTGACTGTTGTTTTTTAGATGCCCAAGTCTTCCATCGCAGCCTTTGAATCTCTCTAAGTAGATTAGCACAGTTTGCGGTAATAAGCCAGTTAGGTTTACCGTCAGAAGCAAAATCCAAATATTGATTAACTTTAGCCACGCCAGTCAACATATCATTATTGCCAAGAACCAAACCTATTCCACGCATAGCATATTCAGTCTGGATAGAAGTTCCTGTTACAGCCTGTCTCTGTCCTAGAGCAGGGTCACATATTTTAAGATATGGAATTCGTCCATGCATCTTATCTCTAGTTTTAATAACTTCAGCATGATAATCAATAGTTTGTTCAGATTCATAGTGTTCATCAAATGTAATCACACGATTATCTTGATCTACTATATGCCAAAGCACCGCAGTTGGATTATTAAAACCATGGTCTAGGGACATATACCATGCGTAATTATTTCCAATAAATTCTTTAGGATCTATAACATCTATAACATGAGTCTCAAACTTAAATTTCTTATAGACTAGACCACCCATTTGGACAAATTTACCTTGCCCTCTGGCTTTTCTACTATCTTCATCCAAAGATCCGAGATATTCTTTAATCTGTTCTTTATCTAGATATGGGTTTTCGGCCATATCCACTTCTACTACATCAATCTGTTTACTTCCTGTAATACCCGGCATATAAAGAGTATCGTAAATCCATGTCATACCTTCTACAGGTGTCATAGTAATCCAAGAACGACCTTTACGGTCGATCAATCGAGCTTGACATTCATCATAAATAGCTTTTGGTGGTTCTTCATCATAATGAATAAAATCTCGACTAGTCCCTGCAAATTTTTCAACATCCTGTTCATAACTCATAAGTTCAACGGTAGAACCATTTTCAAAATTAAGAATTTTCAGACCAGCATCATAAGCAGAAAACCAACTGCCACCCCTAAGCTGGCTAGGAGGTATCCACTGTTTAAGTTGGGGAATAATAATTTGAGCAATACCGTAAGAAAAGTCGACACAAACAATACGACCAGCAATAGGTCTGTCAGGAAGTTTATAATCCGGATGTTTGCGAGTAAGCCATCTAATATCCTCTACAATACCACCAGTAGTTTTACCAGAACGGTTTCCTCCAATATAAAGTCTTACTTTCTTCTGAGATTTATGGAATTTCTTCTGTTTCTCATGAGGTCTATACGAATTGATATCAGGAGCATAGGCTAGCTTAGAAAGATTATCAGACATCTCTTTCATAACATCCTGAAGAGATGTAATTTTCCTTTCTTTACGCGCCATAATAAAAACCTTCAGAATTTGGATACGTTAGCCCATCAAGCCAAATATTTTGAGATAGTCCATTGCCTGTATTAAAAAATCTAAATGAAGTATACCCATCACTACGCATAAATATTCTTCCACCAACATACCCTGTTTTACCTGCACCACCTGTAACAGGACTAATAGCTAGGGTATGCATAAAATTCATATTAGGTTTAAGACCATCTGGAAGAAATTTAAGTATAGCAATAGAACTGGCTGGAGTAATACCAGGATTATTAGACATAATAACCCCTCTCCAATGGCACTGACCTTTACTATCCAAAGCTATTTGAAATTTAAAGGTAGGATGTAGAGAGAATCCTGAGTCTTCCATACAACTAGATGGAACTGTAACCCATGGACTCAACATAGTTTGAATAGGACGCCAATGCCAACCCCAAGTAGAGCTTTTCGCTACAAGAAGGTAATTACTTGGATATGTCAAACTAGCAACAGGGTCATCTCTAAATACTCTATCTCCAATTTCATAATTTCCAGACTGTGGTAGTGAATTACCAGCGGGGATTACTGTAATATTGTTACGATTCTCTATCTTCTTAAAATTATCTGTAATATTCTTTTTAATAGCTGACATGGAGTCTTTACCTTGAGGTAGGAAGAATCCATAATTAGATGTAGGTGGTGTTGTCATTAATACCACCAACGCATTCCATCAAGAGACACAAAATTACCGCCTCCTGAATCCCCTTGGTACCTTACTCGAATAGCAACTCTATTAGTTGGAGTAGTTTCAGCTTGTAGCCAGACTACTGCTGAGGCAAAGCCATTAGCAGCAGTAACCTGACCAGTAGCACATTGACTCATAGAAAAACCGCCATTAACAGGTGTAAGACTAGAATTAATGGCGGTATCAGTAGTAATTTCTACAGAAGTATTAGTAGGCCATGGGGTTGCTGATGCACTAATTTGTACAGACCCAGACAATATAACATAACGCATAAAAGGAAAAATTTTGGCTACAGGGGGAAATCCCGTCCTAGCAACATAAGGAGATCTAAGTTCCAAAGCTTGCCAGACAGCTTGTGAGCCTGAATGATTAAGAGATCTACACCAACTAGTACCATTATATACAGCTATACGATAACTATCCGAGCTGGGAGATTCAGGATAGAAAGCTTCAGTGCCTTTGGGTGGATTAATTAGTGTAGTTGGCCTATCTTGAAACGGTCTGATCTTATCATTAACATCTTCCCAATTTTCATTAAGTTGCGTTATAGGGTCAACTTGCTCATCATTAGGAGGATCAGTTACGTAATTAAAATTAAAGTAGGCCAATCATACCATCATCTTCAATAGGAAGTTCAGGCTCCGGTTCAATAATAATTGGAGGTAGATCCCCAATTTCTACAGGAACGGGTGGGAGGTCTTCTTCATCAGGCGCACCAATAGGCATAATTATTGTCCTGCCGTGTCATTAATTGGATAGTATATATCGTTGAGAGATAGATATCTCTCCCCCGAACTACTTGCATTAGCCCCGTATTTAATAAACTCCATTCTAGGATCTCCAGAATTTTTTGGAGGTACAAAAATTCTGAAAGTTTGAAAGTCGGCTCCTGTCGCTACTCCCCCATGCACAAAGAAGTATCTCTGACGTACCGGGAGAATAGATTCTGGCATGGTTAGAAAATTAACTACAGTATTTAGAGGAAAATCATTATCCTTGTTATTAAGGACTACATTTCCTCTAAATCTTATGAATCCGTTGTGTTCCATATATGAGACACGATCAGTAGAATTATCATTACTGCTGTACCCAGATTCAAAAACCAGTCCATCAGTTTTATACGCCTCTACTCTTGCGTTGGGATCCTGATATACTTGCCCATCGTAACTATAAAAAATAGAATTGCTATATTTCTTATACCATTTAAAACCTTGTTCAATTACCAGACTAGTGGTGATATTAGAAACTGAAGTAGCCTGATATTCTACTAGAGATCGAACTCTAGTATCAGCCCTAATCCAATTATAATTTAGATCGTTATCTACACTTACCAGTTCATCCGGATCAATAATATAGAATTTCTGGTTATCAGTATAATCCCCCATTACTTAGCCTTGAGGATCCTGAGAATTTCTTCTGTATTAGCGAGAGCCTTACGAGCATCTTCAGCAGTAGCCCTAATTACATTAATAGGTGTCCAAGTAGGATTATCTTTAGTTTCCCTACCTGTAGGAGGCTGGGCAAAGTCTGATTCCCAAACATCTTTATAAGTCTGGGACTTCTTAGGTACAGTCACAGGATTAGGTCCCCTCTTAATAGCTTCTGAAATATCAGAACGAACAAGAGACATATTAGCCATCTTGTTCTTAGAAATACCTGGATCCCACTTATCGTTAGACCATTCTCCATGCCCAATAACACTAAGAGAAGACCAACTATGATAATTACATACAGCGGCACCCAAACGTGTAAGAGTATAGTATTGTTCATCAGTCATAGAATGACTTCCTGAATACCATATCTCTACACCATAAAATCTAGCATTGCCATCTACACCATCAGAATTACCATACTTAGGCTTAAGAAGACCAGAATAATTTTCAGAAATTACATGCTGCAATACATTTGGATCTCCCCCACCTGCATGATTAGTTCTACCCCAACCAATAGTGTGGAGCACCCCCCTCTGGTCCAAACCCCAATGGCAGAGAGGCCCGGGAAGGCTACTGAGTCCTCCATACAGGAGTTCCCGTTGATCAGAGGCATCCGACCCCGTGTGATGGACCATTAGTCCATGAATAGGACCCCAATTTCCTTTTTGATTACGATTGTGAGTAGACCAGTTTTTATACTCCTTTACAGGTATTTTCCAGGTCTGCATAAGATTAAGCATAGTTGAAGCACTCATAGGACTAGCCATAATTAAACCTGCCTAAATTCTATAAAATTCTTCAATAGATTAGCTAGATCTGCTACAGAGGGGTTATTAGGGATAGTCCATACCGGGCGAGTTTTACCTACGTTAGTAGGATCCATTTCAAGAGGACCAATCTTCTTAGAAGTAATCCCATCATGAATATGGTTACCAGGACTTGCCTGATTATTACCCATACCCAAAGTATGGTGAAGACTTCTAGAACTTACATCCGCGTCAGAACGGTTATGGTAACGCCTAGAATCTGCTGGAGACTCATCAGAGAATTTAGAACTATCTTCGTCTGAATTATATCTCTGTCCAAATCGATCCAGAGGGGTTTTATTAAGAGAATCCTTCAAGCCAAAATTAACAGGCTTAAGAATCCTATCCGCATCATCACTCATGAAATCTCTTTCCTCCTAGATTCACCCGCAATAAAATTATTCGCTACAGGGGAGGTATTCTCTATAGCAATCCTAGAGAGTTCTACTGCCAAATCATTAAGAGTTTTAGGATCAGAAACATGTTTTTGAATAGCTTCAATTACTCTACCAATAATAAGGTTGACGTTTACGTTACTTTCTTCATTAGCATTATAACGCCCAGTAAGTTCATAGAAGAGTTTAATACTTGCTGTATTACCTTGCTTAACTCCACGCAGAAGTCCCATATGAGCCTCATGTACAGAATTACTGATAAGAACTTCAGACCTTTGCTGCATGTAATTAGAGAACTCAGAATTTTGCATCCAAGTTGCAAACTCTTCTGTAGTAACTCCAATATCGCGCAAACGTTTCTCTTCACTACGCCTATCAGCAAGATTTAGCATTATTGACGCAGCAGCCATCTGTCTTTGAGTAAGACCAGTAGAATTAATTACTATTCCACGAACCAACATGGATTTTTGAAAGAGCGGATTCTCTTTCATAGTAATTATAGATTCTGAATTAATTTCTTTGAACTTCTTAGTAATCCTTAGATATTCAATTATATCATCATCGCTAGGAGGAACGCCAGTCACACTATGATGCCGTTCTATAAAAAGAACAGCCTCTAGTTCCCAATCTTTTAGATATTCATCGCTCACTAGTTTTAAACCCCTCTCCAAGTAGATTGAGTTCTGACATAACTTGTTTCAAAGCACTAGGCATCTTATATGTAATACCTTCCTCGTAATCTACTACAGGAGAGGGATGCAAACACATGTCTACACAAAAAGCATGTGAAGTATTCCAATAATCATTACGCCACTGTACAAATACTTTATGATAATAAACAACATCTGGTTGACGTACACGATCAAACTTAGTTACGCTACAGGGAAGAAGAGATTTATCTAGTTTAACTGATTCGCGCTTCTGCCACTGCCACTCTTTATAAAGCTGGTTTACAACCTCCTTAGTTACTGGTTTCTCAATATTTCGATTAAGAATTTCTACAGTCCACTTTAGAAGTTCATCACTAGGTTTGTCATAAAGACCTTGTTCGAGTCGGGAAATATATTGCCTACTAACTCCCAGTTTCTTAGACAAAGCTGTAGTAGAAATATTAGTAAGATAACGGGCATGTGAAATTGGGTTCATGACACTATAATACGTGGTTTACACTGTAAATGTCAAATTCTTGAGGTTTGATTACCACAAGGGAAAAACGGGTGGAAAATTTTGACAACATCAAAGGCGCACCTATAGTTAGACATAGATCGAGCGAACAAACAGGAGGCAATAATGAGCGCGGTAGTCATCGCATTGATTGCAGTAATCGTCATTACCTCTGTAATGCTTGTTCGTCAGATCAACGTAATGCGAGACAATCGCGTCAGTGTTGAGGCATTCGTTTATCCTCCGATGCCTAACTACTCACCCACTAATCACCTCATTAATGAGGAGTGGGAAGAGTACAAGCGCGATGCTTACAACGAGTACGAAGACATGTTCACTGAACTGTTCAACTCTTACGAAACCAAGTGGTCTAAGAACAATCGTCTTATGATTCGTCAGGGTTCTAATGGTTCATACAAGTTCGTGAAGAAAGGCTAAATCATGTCCTACGTCGTGATCGTAACCTTTACACCGCAAGATGAGAATCTTGACAAGTCTCCTTCCGAAATCAATATGGAGTTCGAGGACAGTCAAGTATTCGACGCGGTTGATTACTATAATACGTGCGTCGAATATTTCGGAGCTGCAAAGAAGTGGGATCCGGAATACCACGGTCTTACAGTTAACATGTCGTTCTGGTGGGATCTCACACAAGTACGATATCTCAGCATTAATTGACTCTTGGCTACAGGGAGAAGACCCGGATCTAATTGATTCGGGTTTTTTCTTAGCCTGCGACTGGAATTACGGGTGGAATTCTGGCCAGTCGCTCTGAAAGGCCATAGTCTGTAGACACAACTTCAGAGAAACGCGGTAGCAATCAGATCGCGGATTCTTGATTTCCTTCTTAACTCAATAGTGCGCGCCGTAGCAGTAATTAGGCTCGACCGCGATAGGCAATTTCTAGCCATTTAGTTGCGGTCAAAATAACGCGTGAATTAAGTATCTCTCGGATTAATAATTAACGGCGTCTTTAGGGAAACCTGAGAACATTTTCTGTAGCGCGTTATGTACTATGAGTTATGGCCATAAGCCATAGTGGTGGAAGTCGTCAAAAACTTTCATCACACGAGGGTAGTGGGACCAGGTGCTGGTGCTGAGGCACATAGTACCCTCTTTAACCTTAGCAATACGCTACCAGAAGCTTAATGCTCAGATTGAAAAGATTGTAGCGGAAGCATATAAGGTCATCGATGACGAAGGTCTTATGCCCGCTGAACTTTCTGAGGAAGAGCTGAATAAGCTCAAGTCCGAAGTTACCGAATCCACTAAGGAACTGCGTGAACACACAAAGGTTCTTTCTGGATTCGAAGAGATGATGCCCAATCTTAAGGGCAATCTTATCATTCACCTCGAACCTATTAAGGACCGTAGGGGAACTGGTAAGGCTTCTGGTTCAGCTAGTAAGGGTGAGGGATCTAAGCGTATTCGCTTTAAGCGAATTGAGATCAATAACGCTGTCGAGGACAGCAAGGGTAATACCGTTTGGCAGAAGGATGCCGATGGTAATCAGAAGTACACGTTTACCTTTGCCGCTAAGTTCCTCGGTAAGCAGCACAAGGGTATTAACTGGTCACCTAATGACCTGACTAAGGCATACTTGGAAAGTGTCCCGGATGAGAACAATCTTCCGGAAGTTCACACGTTCACTATGCCTTTCACGTACAAGGACTCTAACGGTAATGACCAGACCATCAATTTCGAAATCAAGGCTTACCGTTAATCCCTAAAGGAACGTTGATTAAAGCCAGGCTAGATTATTTAGTCTGGCTTTTTTCATCCACCTTTAGTGATTGGAGTATAAGATGAAAGAATACAAAACAATTCGTATCGGAAGTAAGATCCAAGAAGTTAAGAAATTTAATTACAAAGATCTCAGGAAGTGAATTAATGCAAGTTGTTCGCTGTCCAATCGACCATTAATGAATCAACCCCCGACTTTAATTAGTCGGGGGTTTTTTCATGCCCTAAATTAGTGAGGCTCATACACCTATAAGTGAGAGCTTCGCATGGAAATTCAGGTCAGCTTTAAGGATGGTTAAATGAAGAAGGTTTCGCTTATCAAGAAGTGCAACACTTGTGGTCACAACGAATCTACTCATCACACCTTGGACGGTAAGGTAATCTGTAATTGGTGTGCTGTAATGTGGATTCACGACTGTTGTAACTAAGAAACTAACCCCTTCTTTAATTAGAAGGGGTTTTCTTTTATATAGTGTGAAGAGTAATAAGCGACTAGAAATTCAGGTCCCGAAATTTACACCTTCCCAGTCTAATAAAATCACCAACGTAATTAATACTTTTGCTACAGGGAGTAGAGAGATGTTTTGGGTTGAGAGGCACTACAGCTATGTAGCTCAGAACAAGGGACGTAAGATTACACCTAAGCAGCGTAAGCGTCTTGAGAAGAAGAATAATCAGATGCTTAGGCGGCTTTTCGATTCCAAGAGGATTCGATAAATTAATACCCATCTAATAGTTATTGACCCAGTTTAGCAGTAACTCAGTGCTAAACTGACATATTCGGGCATATGGCTACAGGGGGTACTAAACACCTGATATCAGGTCAAGGTACCCCCAACTAGCCTAATCGTAACTATTCACCCATTGTTTACTTTAACAGACATCGGGCAGTGAACGACACTTCGTTTACGATACACTGCCCATGCCACCTTGAGTTTTGCATCTCACTGACCTGCTAGTTTGACTTTAGCAAATGAGTTTTGCAGTTTTGCACCCCTAGTTTGACAGGGTTAGTGCAAAACTCAAAAAATGTCCGAATTGCCCGGATGCGGAGAACCGAAATCAGGTGTAATTGAACTTGTCAAGACCACTAAATACAGAGCTGCGATCTGCTATCCTGGGAGCATTCGATCAAACACCGGTTGGAACGGTTCAAAATGTAATTAGTCATCTAAAAGAGCTGAATCTTAAACAAGAGGAAGATAATACTTTCTTCAAACTTGAGAAAAAGACAAAACTAAATACTAATTATCATACTATTCGTAGAGTTATGGTATCCATGGTTAAGGAAGGACTTCTGTCTGAACTTCCTAAACGTGGTGACAGAAACCAGGTCTACTATACTAAGGCAATCTTCAAGAACACTAATCGTCTTACTGATTATTCAGGCAATAACGTATCTCTTCGAGAATTCATCCATACTCTTATTGATGAAGTTAATCCAGAACTAATTAACCCCAGCGCGATGGATGTACTCAAGATTTGGATGCTCGATTCATTGGGTGCATCCATTCCGGGAGCTTACAAAAGTAAGAATAGGGAAGTTCCTAAACCTGAAGAACTACGTAAGAAGCTCGAAGCAACACTCAGCATGACACGAACGTTCCATGCTTTTATAAAGGCTTTCTTGGATAGCGATATTTGGTCTCCTGTAGCCCAAGAAAGACTTGAGCGTGAATTTAAAGCTTCTTGCGTAGAGGAACATACTGCTATCGTAGATAAGGCTTGGCTAGAAAAGTGAACAATTTATGAATATCTCAAAAGCTGAATGGTTTTGGTACTACACTGTCATCTTACTCATAACTCTTTGTCTTAAGTCTCTTGTTGAGGGCGAATATCTGCTCTCTGTAGCCAATATATTCATTTTGTCGTTAGTAACTATTATTATTCGACTAATGAGGTTCATTAATGACTTCCGTAAAGAATATTCCAAATGGGACATGGAATGAAGTATTACGTGGTGAATTAGTACGTCTTAAGCCTCACTATAGACATAGTAGTCCTGATTCTGTTTGTATTAA
The DNA here is from genome assembly GCF_052983195.1 of Streptomyces hebeiensis. NCBI lineage: Bacteria > Bacillati > Actinomycetota > Actinomycetes > Kitasatosporales > Streptomycetaceae > Streptomyces > Streptomyces hebeiensis. The sequence goes on along the minus strand of NZ_JBRKBE010000003.1, from coordinate 10,861 downwards.
GATTCGTGATTTTTGTTGCCCTGGTGAAGACCTCGTATATCAAGGTATAATGTCATTGTGTATTAACTGCGGCTCAATAACTCTTAAAGTGGTGAGTTCTAATGGCAGTAAGTCTAAAGAAACACCGGATAATAACAGTCGGATTTAAAGAATACAGTATATGGGAAGACCACGATGGTACCGAGATTTATGTGTATCATCGCGACTCTTCAGGTAGTTATAGATTTCTGAAGAGCAGATTCATTCCCAAGCCCAAGGGTTCTAGATGATTTTCGAGTTTAAACTTTTACGAGTCTATAATAGAATCTTCTGGATCATTACCGATAAACGAGGGAAGCACATTGTCGTTTATCGCGATGGTAAATATGTAGGTACTAGGCATATGCCTCCTGTAGCAAAGGAATTTTAAAATGCTTGCTGATTGTCAATTTCTGGTAGAGCCATACCATGCTGAATTTATTGAAGAAAACGACCCTGATAAGATGCGTAAACTTATCGAATCTCGCTGGCTTGATAACTATATGTCTGATAAATCCTGGGATCTTCTTATGGAAGGAGAAAGGCTTTCTTTTTATGGAGATTGTAATATTCAAATCAAAAAGTAGCTAATTACCAGCTCAAATTAAACTCTGGGGAACAAGAATGCTGTATCGTGTGAAGTTTATCAATCTCCGTGAGCAGACGATTGATATTCAGGATGACTATGAAAATCTCTTCGATGCTATTCGAGTAGCTAAGGAAACTAATATTGGTCCAGATCGCACGTATCGTGTCGCTATCTCTAACGAGCGCTTCAACGAGGTGTTCTTCACACTTCTTACATCAGGTTATATTTACGCAGGTACTAAGAGTACTCCATACCCGTACGGAGACGTTATGGTTATGCTTCTTAGTGTTAATGCTGATGGTTCTGAACAGCCGGTTTACAGCTCTGTAGCCATGGTAGTTAATAACCCTAAGATTCCTAGTGTTCCTGAACAAAAGATTTCAGAACTTTCTGAACGTTCTTACGTGGTGAAGAGTCAGTTTCACAAGGAAATTTAATTGGGTATAGTTTAGACGCGCTCATTCGACTGGAAAATTGTCCTATGAGCGCGGTAATCGGTATCCAATTAGGAGGGTTTTAATGGATTTTATTACAGGTGGTATGTTTATGGTCAGTGTGTCTACAGCTACTGGTAAAGCTATTAAGGAATGGATGTTAAGCCTTAAAAAAGAGGACTTTGATACCTTTGATATCATTGAAGAAGAGAACTCCCTTAAGGTAGTCCTTGACGGACGTTCCTTTGAGATTAATGATTCATAAAATGATAAAAGATCTTTCGTGTCCTTATGAACTTGGTAGTCACAGCTCACATTCCTGGCAATTTAGAGATACTAGTAAAACCACTATTTACCGTTGCCCTGGTAGGGAGCCTTACTCGGTAAGTTATATTTTTAAGGGTGAAGAATCTACAATCTCGTTTTCCTCCAAGGATTTGGCCGAACAATTCAGGATGGATAATCCAACCTGGTGGTTTAATTGTAACTACGAAATCTAACTTCTAGCCTCTAGTTTCTATCGTGCTCATGGTCTGAAAGACATGAGCGCGTTAGTGGTTAGAGGTGACTTACTTCTAATCCCCCTGTAGCGAAAGGTTTAATCTAATGGCTGTTGACTCTCGTATCCACCAGGCTGTAGTAGTTATTGACTCGAAGGTGTATTACGGATTTTCTGATATTGCTAGCGCTATTGGATTCATTGAGAACCAAGTTGTTCGACCTGTGGTTGATTCCGACAAGGTCTTTGGGCTTCTTTCAGAGGTTCTCTCGGATGGAATTAATGTCCTCGGTGTGAATTATGAAATTCTTGACACCGATTCTTTCCTGGATGTTTACGGTGCTGATGACGAAGGTGTGGATGAAGACGAAGACGATGAGTAATTAAATAAAAGGGTCGGCATCACGGTAACGACTAATGTTATTACGTCAAGTGGTGATTGGACGTACAGCAGGCAGGATGGCATTAGTGACCCTTATTTAAATGAAGGTCAGCACTACGGTAACGACTAATACTACCGCGCTAAGTAGTGATTGGGCGCGAATTTAAACCCGCGAGTGGTATTAGTGACCTTCTTATCTTAAGGAGTTTTATTATGGATCTAGTAGTTATTAAATGCACGATGGATGGTACTACTCAGATTGTAATGGAAGATGATTGGGATCTTCTTAAGGTAGCACTTGTTAGTAATCCATCCACTAATCATCTAGATGTTAATGAAGAGGAGTGGAATCACAAAAGGGTGTGGGGTCTTCTTAAGGACGGTAGTACAGTTTTTACCGGTAATTTTATGTATTCCTATTTTAGTCAGGATCACCATAGGGTTATTCATAGAGATTATTTCCTGGCTTTCTCAGGAGAGGTATGTGATATTCGAGATATCAAATGATTCGAGATTATAAGGTATCAGTTTGTGGATGTGGAAAGATTTGTCTAACAAAGAGTGAAGCTTACGACGTTCTACAGCGGATGCCTGAACAAAGAAGGTTTTACTTTTGTAAACGTAGTGGATCTTATCATACTACTAGAATGGATATTGTACCTAGTCATGTTAAACAACGTATGTCTAAAGAAGATCAGCTTTCTGTCCTACAAGAGGAATTGAATTCCGCTATGGCAATTTCAAATAAAGTTAAAACTACAATTATTGATGAACTTAAAAAACTATATAAAGACAAGGGTATCTATAAAGTAACAAGCGAGATTCTGTTGTCTCATTTTAAGAAATATCCAGGACTCGCATCTGAACAATATTTGAGACAACAAATCTCCGTACTAAAGACGGAGGGGATTCTTCAAGATCTTGGTGAAGTTATTACTGGTTCTAATGGGAGGAAACTTAAGTACTTTGCACTGACTGAAATTTTGGAAGAAGTTACGTCACCTAAGAAGGAAATTGAAGTGTCAAAAACTGTGCCTAATCAGGCATCTCCTATTACTGTAGCTAGCAATCCTTTTGATAAGGTTAATTCTCAGCTTGGTGAGCTACTGTCAAAGGTTAATGGACTTAGTAATGGCTATGCAGAACTAGTTCAAAATAAGCAGAATCTCGACGATGTTGAGCATATGGTAAGTGCTTTGAGGAGTGATTTGTTTACAGCTACTACAGCTATTCAGGAACATATTTCTAGTATGATTAAAAACGTTAACGGTTCTGAGGACTATAAGCGAGGTATCCAAGACGGACTTAAGATGGCAATTGAGATGAATATCACAAGTCGGCACGATGGTTCATCTACTACGTGAGATAGTACAAATCGGTCATCCCTAATGTGATAGACTGAACCTGCTACAGGGCGGCTGAATACTCCCTGTAGCAGATTGAATCTATCCTAATTCGAGGTGTTATTTATGGCTGAATATGAAATTCCTGATAACTATGAGGAACTTAAGCAGTGGCTGGAAAATAAGGAGGAAGAAAATAAGAAGCTTAAGAATAATATTCCGACTATTAATACTTCAATTGAAGCTGATCTAAAAGCTGAACGAGAACTTATGGCTAAAGTTCATGAAATTACTCGCAAGCGTAGGGAGGCTGAAAGAGTACGCGATGCTATGAAAGAGCAGTCGCGTAAAGATGCTCAGGCTATTGCTGCTGCACAAAGGCGTCTTGAAACTTTTGCTTCTGATCGTGCTATTCGTGAGCGACTTAAGAATCAAGCTGAAGAGTTTGATAGGATTACTCAGCAACATACATGGCGTGAATTTGCATTTAATCACCAGATTGATGGTGCTCGACGTCTAGCGTCTGCAAAACGTGGCATTCTAGGCGATAAACGAGGTCTTGGTAAATCTCTGACTTCGCTTATTTGGGCAGATATGTTGGATGCAAAGAAGGTTCTAGTCTTTGCTCCAAAGGATGTTCTAGAAAACTTTAAGCGTGAAATTAATCACTGGACTCCACATCGTAGTGTTCTAATTCTTGGTGGTCTAAATAAATTTCAGCGTGAGCTATATCTAAATCATCTTGCCGCGCTAGATCAATTTTTGCTACTTATTAATTACGAGGCATGGCGTAAGGATCCCATGCTTCTAGAACTTATTAAAAATGTTCGAGCTGATACTGTAATTATTGATGAAGCTCATAATATTAAAGAGCGGCGTACTAGCGCTTATAATGGTATTCGTGATATTGTCTATGCTGATAACGAGTGTAGTCAGTGTGGAGGATATCCTGAGCAGTTTACTAAGTCTCATGGAAGTAGGTCTCTTCGTTGTAGTGTGTGTTTGCATGAACAGGAAACTACTGGTGAATTTTGTAGTGTAAAGAATGTTCTACCTATGACAGGTACAGCTATTCTTAATAAACCACAGGATCTTTGGACTCTTCTTAATCTTGTTGATAGGGTCGCATTTCCGAGTGAAAAAGCATTTTTGCAGGATTACTGTACAACAAATATTTATACTGGTCGTTGGATCTTTAAGCATGGCGGTGAAAATGCTCTCATTAAGCGACTAGGTCCACGATTTGTTAAGCGTGATAAGAATACTGCTGGAGTTAAATTTAAGGAACAGGTGCACGTTCCTCATTATATTGAATTTGATAAAACTCTTTATCCGTCTCAATGGCGTGTTATGCAGGAGATCGCTAAATATGGCGCTATTAAGATGGATGAGAATGTAAAGCTTGATATTATCGGTATTCTTCCGGAACTTATGCGTCGCAGGCAGGCTATCACTTGGCCGAAAGGTATTAAGATTTGGGAAAAGGATGAAGAAGGGAGAAAAACTGGTCGGGTTCTTTATGAAGCTCCGGCAACTGAGTCCATTAAAATGGATAAGGCTATGGAGATTGCTAAGGAAATTATTGAAGAAGATGAAGATCGTCTAGTAATCTTTTCTCAATTTAAAGAAGCTCTTAAGGAATTTGAGCATCGATTTAATTATCTAGGAGTTCCGGTTGTTCGGTATGATGGAGATATTTCAGATAGCAAGGCTGTCGAAGCTCAACTAGATTTTGATGGAAAGACTTCTGCTAATCACCCTCCTTATACTTCGTGTAATCCTGAATGTAAGAAGTGGGGTAAGTCTTGTAATGGCTGGAAATGGACTGTAATCCTTTGTCATTATAAGAAGGGCGGTGTTGGGCTTAATCTGAATTCTGCTCGACAGATGATTAAGCTTGATAGGGAATGGAATCCTGGTAAGGAGGATCAAGCGGATGGACGCATTGACCGTCTTGATAATACAAAGGATTCCGTAGTTCATACTATCCATGTTAGTGGAACTATTGATTCCTTTATGGATAGTCTGATTGAAGAAAAGGCTAAAATTATTGACGGGTTTGAACAGCAACACGATATTGCTGAGAAACTTCTAGCTGCACTTAGGGATAAGGATTTGATGTAGGCAATAATTTATCCGGGTGGTAACGGACGTCACACGGTCCCCACCATTCGAGTGACGAGTTTAGGACACAGTGTGAATGTCCGGTTTAACACCCCGGAGTAGTGGTACACTAGGGATGAAGGGAAAGAGGAGCCGATCAAATCGGACACCTTGGACTCTTCCCACAAAGCAGGTGTAGTAAATAATTAATCTCCCCAGAGTTGTTATTTACTACACCCTTAAAGGTCTGAGTAGGGTAACTTGCGCGGAGAAGTTATTTTTCGAGGCGTCCGAAAGTAACCTACTTTGCTAGGAACCGTGTAATTCCTAGTTAGAGATAACCGAATGCCGTTATCTTACTCAGCCAAGCCTAATCCCCTGGTGTATCGCCTCCACCAGGGGATTTTTATTTATATAGGATTAATATGAAAACAGACGATGAATGGTTCTTAGATAGAATTCTAGAGATGTCTAATCTTAAGGAAGCATTGAAGAATAATCCAAAACCCTCTGTAGCCGATTGTAAACATTTAGAAGCCTTAGTATCGTTTATTGAAGATGCTATTCCAGATAATGAAGAGGATAAATTGACATTCTGGTTTTGGCTGATTGATAAACACCCGGATCATCCTGCTGTGCTAAATATTCACTTTAGATCTTCATGAAAATTGATCTTATTAAAAAGAGTAAGATTTCTAGGGTCTATGATATAGTAATTGATTTTACTTCGTACGCTAATAATGAAAAATATTATCCTATATCTCCGTATGGGGTTAAGTCTAATGAAGTAACTATTAATACTCTTGATTCCTTACTAGCTAGTCTTTCGCTTAGACGTATTACTCGTTGGAAAACTATTAACCCTGTTGGTCGTAGTTATAAAATTCTAGTTTATACAACTACCGTTATTTCTGATAGAAAGTAGCAGACTTAAATGTTTACGTGGTTTGATTTTCGTATCGAATTTACTGACACTCTTCATGAATCTATTGTAGAAGGTACACAAGTAATTTGTAATTATATTCACTGTAGTTATGTAGAAAAGTTTGCTACAGTAGAAGATGCAGAAATAGCGGCGGAGATTCACGTACAGAAGGAGTAAACTATGACTGCCCAAGGCTTATCATTAATTATACTTAATACGTTAATTATTATAGGCTTCTGGGCAGGCTTAGGTTACTTCATCTATAAAATATCAAGGCGTAGGGGGAAGTAGAATGTCAGCTGTTAAGTATACAATTATTGCTGATGATATTAAGAAGCGAATTAAAGATGGAGAATTTAATCATCAACTCCCTACTATGAAGGAATTGGTTAACTATTATAAGTCCTCTCTTAGGACACTTACTAAGTCCATTGAATTGCTTAAAGCTGAAGATATTGTTTATGCCGTAAGTGGTCAGGGTATCTACCTTAAGGAAAAGACATGAAATTTATTCAAAAACGTAGTGAATCAGCTACTAAGAAGACTTGGTTTAGGGTTATTAATAGTAAAATTTTTCTATTTACTACTGTCGAACATAAAGATACTGTAACTTTTTTAGTACATAGATATTATACAATCGGAAAAAGGGATCTGTTGCATTGCTGGAGTGTCCCTAATACTAAGAAGAGGTCTAAATAAGTTGTGTAGCTTGTAAACTCGGCCGTTATTGGGAATGTAGAGAGTCTAGGAATTGTGGAACAATTATAGTTCCAGAATACGTTGATAAATCTACAGGACCTATACGAGAAATCAATACCTATAAAAATGATGCAGCTCTAAAAGATCAGCAGTCTACAGGTCGTAAAAGAGCTGCTGAAATGTATCCTCTAGATAGGGATGCTGATTGTGAGTGGAAATTGCAGAAAAATTGTGGAGGTGGTAATTCACCAATAGTCGGTTGTGTTAAGGGTAAACAAGAAGCACGTCATCATGGTCCTGATAAGAATACTCTAAATAATGATCATGGAAACGTGCATCGTATTTGCCATACTTGTCACAACCGCTGGCACGCTAGAAATGATGAGGATTACGTATGGGGATCTATTTATAATAACCACTCCCCCACTGTAGCGACACTTGAAGAAGTCGCGCTAGATGAGCTTAATTGGATTGGTAAGAAACTACCGAATGTGGTGGATTGATGGAAAATAATCCCAAGATGTTATTCAAGCCAAGTCTGGTGAACTAACTAATGACTAGAAAAGTACGTTCAGAAAAAACTGAACGTAGTGTTCAATATGGTAACAAGAGATTTACCCTAGTTAAAGCATGGTATTATTTGGATAACGGTGACCAATATCACTATATCCATGTATATCAAGGTGGTGTTCTTAGTTTTGTTAAACGATTTTGTTGGTCAGTAGATAAAGAAGGAAAGGTAACTATGCGCTAATGCCTGATATCAAAGCTTTTATAGGAAAGCCTGTATTAGTCCATGCTGTTAAATGGACTGGCGATAATTTTGCTGAGATAAAGTTGTGGGGAGGTTCTTTAGTTTTTCTACGCGATGGTAATCTATTTGTACATACTATTAATGGTGTAGTTCCCGCATTAGTAGGCGATTGGATTACTCGTGGTACACAGGGTGAATTCTATCCTATTAGACCGCGTATTATGGAATCTAAGTATGAACAGACAGAGGTCGATCCTTTGAATTTGAAGGATTCTTATAACGCCCCAAGATAGGATTGACTTTATAATCTTTAGGCTGTATAATTTGGTTAGGCTACAGGGAAGATGTATAAGCCCCCGTCCATTTTCCCTGTAGCCAGTTTTATTAATTAGTCTGTAAACCAGAAATTGGACATATGGTACATACTGTAGTATATGCACATAAAAGTTCATTTAAACGAAAATTTGCTCTTGAGACTGTTTTTAATCATCTTTGTGATGACATGTACAGTCCCAAGACACGATGCGTCGATTCAGGGGGTCTGAGGGACCCTGAGACGGGTCATATGGTATGCTCTGGGTGTGGCAAGGTTCGGATGAGCAGTGGTTTAAGAGAATGTATTATTTGTGATACTGAATATATTGATCTAAATAAACATCAAGACGCTAATTACGAGACTAATTGTCCACGTTGTATTAAAGAATATGGGCTAGAGGATGTCGTATAAAGTATCAACTTCTGAAGTAGCTACTTTTCTTACTTGTAAACAACGTTGGATGTATGCTCACCATCCTTCTTATAATCTTGAGCCTAGGACTTTGGGAATTGCGCTTACACGGGGCGTAGTTGGTCACAAGGCACTTGAGACTTATTACAAGGCTATTTATGAGGGCCTAAGTAATGAAGAAGCAATTAACAAGGCTAATGACTTCCTTGTTAAGGAATCTCTAGACAGCATGATGGCTGGAGATATTGAGAAATCTCGGATGATTTCTGATCTGGGTCTAGTTCTTAAGAACTATTTCTCTGAACAACTTTGGATTCTCGATTCCTATGAGATTGTAGGAGTTGAGTCTCTAGTTAATGCGCCACTCCCCCACACTGATAATATTGATTTTGTTGGGCGTGTAGATCTTTTGCTAAAAATTGTAAAAGGTCTAAATAAGGGTGAGATTGTACCTTGGGATCACAAATTTTGTTATAATTTTTGGTCCGAGTCATCTATTAAGATGACACCCCAGATTCCTAATTATATTTGGGCAGTTAGGGAAATGGGTATGCATTCTCGTAGCGGAATTATTAGCATGATTCGCTACAGGAGTAATGCACAGGAATCTTTTAAGCAAGAATCTATTGAGACAAAATCATCTCTTCGAGATGTTCACATTGTCAATCATACAGTAGCAGCTAAACAAATTGTAGATCTTAAGCAGAAGTCTAAGGTCTCTACTTCAGATGGTATTACTCGCTCTGCATCTAAGTTTAATTGTGAGTATTGCCCATTTATAAATCTATGCTATACTGAAGCTCAAGGTCTTGAAAGTGAGACTATGATTAAAGCTAGCTATCGTCCTAATAGCTATGGTTATGACAATGTATTGGATGTAGAGTAATTAATGAATTCTACCGATGATATTCAAAATGTAGATGATATTCCTAGAAATCTTGTTACTGTCATCTACGGCCCCGAAGGTGTTGGCAAAACTATCCTTGCGGCATCTTTGGGGGACAACAATCTTATTGTCGCGACAGAACGGTCTAATGTTAGTCTAAGTAATTTTCCGGAATTGACAGCTAAGACTAGAATTCTTAAACTTAAACGATTTGATCGTTTTACTAAACTTATTGCACAAATTTTTAACGGAGAGGTTGTGTGTGATCATTTGATTATTGATACCTTTCCAGCTTTGTGTGACATGAAGTTGTCTGAGCAGCTGAAGACAGTTCAATTTAATCGTAAACACCCTGATGTAAATAGTCTTGAAGACTATCAACTACTTCGAGAGCATATGAAGGCACCTATTAAGCAACTTGTGGGGCTTGATATTAGCGTTACCTTTATTGCTCACGAGCGTATTCCTGAACCTGAAGGATACTCCAGAGGTGATAGGCTTACGCGACCAAACGTACCATTTCGGGTATTTCAACTCGTAAATGGGTACACAAACCTTACTGCTTATATGCATAAGGTTAAGAAAGATAAAGAATATGTAAGGGCATTGCGAACTGAATCTACTGAGTCTCATGTAGCTAAGACGCATATCCCCATGGGACCTATTGTCTCAGACACTAAGTTCATCGAAACTATCCGTAACTGGAAAGGTATCTAACAAAAATGTCTTGGTTCGCTTCGGTTAATATTGACGACATCCCTGACAACCCGAATGAGCTTCCTAACAATACTTATAAGTTTAAGGTAACTTCAGCTAAGGTTGGACCTACTAAGGACGGATCTAAGACTGGTATTAGTTTTAAGTACCAGATCATTGAAGGTAGTTACTCTAGCTTCTTTCCTCTTAACGATTGGTGCCGAGTTCCTGACAATAAGACGAACCCTGATGAAGTAGAAAAGATGCTTTCTTATCTTAAGATGCGTCTTTTGGCATGGGGATTCTCTATTGATGAGATTCAGCACTTCGGCCCTGAAACTGTTGAGCAGTGCATCGGTCGAGAGTTTTACGGAACTACCTCCCTTAAGAAGGAAAATGGTCACACTAATATCAGGGTCGTTAAGTTTGACCCTGTTAGTGACGATAATGACACGCAGATGATTGACTTTGGAGTTTAATCACTCCTAGTTTTAAGTTGGCTACAGGAGAACTCCCAGTCTCCTGTAGCTTTCTTAATCTTAGGGCAGATTAAGAAAGAAGGTCTATGATTTGTTTCTTGTGTAGAAGTAAAAGACATACAAATTGTCTTAATCTATATAGGATTGATAATGAGAAATTCATTCCAAGAGAACTTGTTACGAATACACATTGTGCTTGTCAACACAAGGAGTCTTGGAATTATGTAAAGGATATTAGAAAAGAGCAAAAATAATATGGGGAACGCAACCGGTGCTGGTGCTGAGGCACATAGTACCCTCTTTAACCTTAGCAATACGTAACTGAAC
>NZ_JBRKBE010000002.1:0-121447 GCF_052983195.1 Streptomyces hebeiensis | reverse complement strand
CCAGAGAACTTCGCGGCTCTCGCGAAGATCCTTAACGACAGGCAGGCGTAGCTGAGAAGGAGCAGGATCTGCGGGGTGGCTACCTGCGTGGCTGTCCGGCGGACTACAATCGCCGTCATCTGACGGGCACGCGCTCGTGAGGTCTCGAGCCCCCGCAGGGCCCGACGGGTGTTGTCGGCAAAACTCCGCCCCGAAGGCCCGCGGGGGCTTCCTCATACCCGGCCGGCCGTGGCAGGGCGTGGCCTGGACCAACCGGCAGAGTCGTATCAATACTCAGGACACCCTTACCCGCCGGGCCGGATTGCTGCCACAGTGACACCCCTGGGTCTGGTCCGGCGGCAGCCCCAGGAACAGAGACCCGGGCCCGGGCAGGACCAGGGCGACTGTGCTTGCACCCTTCCCTCTGCCGGAGAGCGGACACCCGACAAGCCCGGCAGCATGCCCGGTGACGTCATCCGTCTCGACGACCGGCGCACCGCCCGCGCGCCCCGGCCGGCGTCCGCCGACGCCCGAGGCGACGCCGGAACCCCGGCCGGCCCCGACGGCCTGGGTGACGGGCCGAGTCCGGAGCAGCAGCTCGCCGAGACGATCGAAGCCATCCTCATCAGCCGCGGGTTCACCCTGGCCGACACGGCCACCAGCACCGTGTACACGGCCACCCTCGATGCCGTGCTCCTCATGCTCGAGGGCGCCCAAGTCGAAGGTGTCATCGAGGCCGTCCAGCACCGGGCGCTGGCCGGGATGATTCACGGCATGCGTGACGCGCCCGGCCGTGTCTGAATCCGACCACCCCAAAACGGGTTCAGGCGTGACGAACCGACAGGGTGCGGTAGCTACCTGCTGATCAATAGCGACAGTCTGTTCAACTTCGGCCATGCGCGTGCCATAGTGGGGCGTCCGGAATCCACCGGAAACGCTTCCGGCTCCCCGGCGCACGCCCCGAACCAACCCGGTCCGTACCGCTGCGCCCCCAAGGGGGGCCGCCTAGGGGACGGGGACACCATGGATACGGGAGACGACACCGCCGCCAGCAGACTGCGCACCCTCGCCGAGCACTACATCGAACCCGTCCGCACCGGGCCCGCCGGCCGCGGAGTGTCCTCGCCCGAAGGCCGGGCCCCTCTCAACCTCGGCATCATCAACCACATGGCCGCCTGCCGAGCCGAAGTCCTCGAGCACGCCGAGCGTGACGCCCCCGACGCCGAGCCGGCCCCCACCCTCCCCGACGGCATCTACGCCTGGTGGCGGAACAACACCCGCCACCTCGACGCCGAGAAACGGCAGGCCCGCGAAACCGTCATCTACCGGCAGGCGCTCGAGCACGCCATCGCCATGGGCGACTACAAGGTGATCCGCCGCCACCCGTGCCCCGCCTGCGGATGCTGGGGCCTTTTCTGGCGTGCCACGGCCCGCCGCGCCGCCTGTTCCAACCTCGACTGCCTCGACGCGGACGGCATGACGAGCACCTGGGGGCTCAGCCGACTTGCGCACGAGCACATCACCCGGCAGAAAAACGCGGCGGAGAGGGCAACCGTCTGACAGGTTGGGGTGTCTACCAAGCATCACAACCGCACCACCAGCACCATGAAGCCCCGGGCCCCCTGGCAGGAAGGCCCCGCCCGCCGAATCGGCCGCCGTCAGCTGCGAACTGTGGCCGTCGAGTCGATGGGAGACAGCCCCGTGGCCGTCTACAGTCTCAGCCCGTACGTCGACATGGTCACCGTCGAGGAGTGTGTAGCCCTCTTCGCGGAGACGGGACACCCCAAGGGGGAGTCCACGCTGCGCCGGTGGATACGGAAGAACCGTCTGATGACGGACCGGATCGGAGGGAAGACGGCGGTGTCCTGGACGGAGATGCAGCAGATCCACCGCGACATGATCGCGCGCAGCGGCTGAGCCCCGCGCTGCGTTGAGACCGAGGAAGCCCTCGCCCACTACCCCCGGGGCGGGGGCTTCCTCACACTCACACCATCAAATGTATTGCGCGTGCAATACATTTAGGCTTATGCTGGCAGAGCCGACAAGGCCAGACCCCCACAAACAGGGGCTGGTCGAGTAACCCCACCCAGGAGCTCCGCCATGAGCGTGATCAGCCCTGCCCGGACCACCACGGTCGACTACAACACCCTCCCCGCCAACACCCAGAGCGCCTTCGACCGGCTCATGGAACAGGCCGACCACACCGCCAACGCCGCCGAATACGAAGCCCTCATGACCGCGCTCATCGCCATCACCGGCATCACCGGCGTCCGCTACAACGAAATCCTCAAGTGCGCCTGCCCCTGCGACTGCGGACTCATCTTCGACGCCGACGCCCCCGGCCTCCACACCGTCGAAGACCCCCAGGGCTACAACCTCGGCCGCCTCCAGTGCCCCCAGTGCACCGACGACCACCCCACTGGGCACGCCGAATAGCCCTCTCAGCCCCCGACCCGGGTCGAGCACCACACCCACAGTGCGCAGTAGCTCCCCGGGCCGGGTGACACCCCCACCTCGCAGCACGCCGCCGTACCCGGGAGACACCCATGTCCAGCACCGGCACGATCCTCCGCACCGCCGCCCAACTCCTCAACTACCACGGCCTCCACACCGGCGACCACTTCGCCTCCAACACCGGCCAGCTCGACCTCAACGCCGCGATCTTCCGCGCCGTCACCGGCAAAACCCCCAACGCCTTCCTCACCGACGACGACCAGGCCCTGCTCCTCATCACCACCAACGAGCCCGCCATGGACGCCATCCGCATGCTGTCCGCCGTCCTCCCCACCGAACCGCCCACCGACGACGAGACCGGACTCGACAACCACATCGAACACCTCGCCTGGTGGGCCTCATACGCCCCCAACCCCGACCGCGGCTGGCCCGCCCCGACCGTGTCCGAGGCCATCGGCGCACTCCACCGCGCCGCCCAGACCGCCGACACCCTCACCGACATCCCCACGCACCGCGCCGCCGCCTGAACCCCGCTCCTCCACCGCAACCGGAGACCCCACGCCATGACCACCGAACGGAGCGCCACCTGATGCCCACCAACCTCTTCGGAAACCAGCCCACCCGCCTCGGATACAAGGACCAGGAATGGTCCGTCTGGGTCTCCGGCATGGACGAGATCTACGACATGGAGACCCTCGGCGGCGCCCTGAACCGGGCGAACGAACTGAACGCCACCTTCGCCCAGCTCCACTTCAACTCAACCAGCGAGCACGACCCGGTCACCTACGCCGTCGTCCTCCACCACGGCTACGCGTGGACCGTCCACACCGAGCATGCCAACGGCCGCGACTGCGGCGTCCCGGCCTGCGCCCCCTGCTCCACCAATCGGCCCGCGCCCGACCGCGGCGTTACCGACTCCGCCTGACCACCCCGGCCCGGGGCGTGCTGCCCCGGGCCCCGCCCCGGAACGGACCACGCCATGACCACCATGACCATCGCCCCCGCCGGAACCGGCGACAACGCCGACGACCGCTGGGAGGCCGGCTACACCGACGGCGAACTCGCCGCCATCACCGGCCTCACCGAACGCCGCGCCCGGGCCCGCGCCGAAATGGCCGACGACCACGACCCGCTCTACGCCGCCGGCTACTGGGACGGCTACCTCCACACCACCGCCGTCAACGGCGCACACAACCCGAAGCAGGGGCAGACCCGATGAAGAACATGAAGCCGAGGCCGAAGCCCCCCGTACTGACGCCAGAAGAGAAGGCGCGCGAGATTGACCTGCGAAACGAGCATGCCCGCGCCAAGCGGTTTCAGCCGACACCGAAAACCGCCCCCAAGCCCACGAGCGGTGCTCGATGAACTCCCGTAACGAGGTACGTCGCCAGTACATCGTGGGGGCACTGATCGAAGCCGCGGCCATGTACCCGGAGGACGCCCGGTCGTACCTTGCCGAGCACGACGCGGCTCACCGCACCCAGGTTCTTCGCGAGACCGCCGACGCCGCCTCCGCGACGATCCGCCGCTACCACTTCACCGGCCTCCGCGAGGACCAGCCCGAGCCCGAGCCGATCAGCGCCCCGTGACCTGGCCCGAAGGAATCGCCGCCGTGCTCGGAGTCGTAGCCGCCGCCATGATCTACGCCTCCCAGCACGGCCTCGGCACCCGCAACACCACCCCGAAGGACCCGCCGCAGGACGGAGAACAGCCGTGAGCAAGACCCGGACCGGCAAGACCACCCGCACCCGCCGCCCCAAGCCCGCCGCCACCACGACCCGCCCCACGCCGACCCCCGCCCTGCCCGTACGACCCGTCACCCCCGACTTCATCACCGTCCAACAGATGACCGCCGCCTACACGGCCCGGCTCGCCGACCTCCCCCACATACCCGTCACCGCCTGGACCCCCCAACCCGACGGAACCCTCCGCGCGCACCTCCACGACGGCACCCACCTCATCCACACCCCCACCGGCCCCACCCCGTTCCGGGCCCTCACCCCCTGCCCCGCCGGAGCCCACCACGACAACCCCATCACCACCGGCCACGACCTCCACGGCATCCAGAACCTCGTCGCCACGTGCACCGCCCGCCACGGCCGGCACCGCATCCACCCCCTCGCCACCGCAGTACGCCTCGCCGAAGACACCCAACCCCTCGATTCCACCGACCTCAGCAACGACCAGCCCAAGGAGCACCCCCACCCGTGATCAATCTCGCCTTCGTCGACACCGAGACCACCCACCTGAGCGTCGACCTCGGAGACGCTTGGGAAGTCGCCGTCATCCTCCGCAGCTTCGACGACAACGAGCCTGCCGACACCGAGTACCTGTGGCAGATCCGCTCCAACCTCGCCACCGCCGACAAGGAAGCGCTGGAGGTTGGCCGCTACCTGGAGAGGTTCGCGGTCCCGCCGAACGCCGAAGCCGCGTGGACCGGCTACGAGGACGGGCCCGTCCTGCCCATGACCCGTCTCGCCGTCACGGATGCCATCCGCAACGTCCTCTCCGGTGCCGTCCTCGTCGGCTCCAACCCCGGCTTCGACGACCGCTTCCTCCGCAAGCTCCTCGGCCCCGGCTCCGCACAGTGGCACTACCGGCCAGTCGACATCGCCACTCTGGCCGCCGGCTACATCCACGGCGCGACCGACACCACCCAGTACCCGGGGTCCGACTCGACTGTGGCACTGCCGTACTCCTCACGCCGCCTCTCCCGGGCCGTCGGCGTCGAACCCCCCGGCCCCGACACCGCCCACACCGCCCTCGGCGACGCCCGCTGGGCCCGCGACGTCTACGACGCCATCACAAAGGAGAACCGCAATGGCTGACACCAGCACCATCGAGTGGACGGATGCGACCTGGAACGTCGTCACCGGATGCGACAAGGTCTCGCCCGGCTGCGAGAAGTGTTACGCAGAGACGTTCGCCGAGCGCTGGCGCGGCACCAAGGGGCACCACTTCGAGAACGGCTTCGACATCACCCTCCGCCCCGAGCGACTCGACCTTCCCTTCAAATGGCACAAGCCCAAGCGCGTCTTCGTAAACAGTATGTCCGACCTGTTCCACAAGGACATCCCCGACGAGTACATCGCCCGCGTCTTCGCGACCATGGCTCGCACGCCGCAGCACACGTATCAGATCCTGACGAAGCGGCACGGGCGAATGCGGTCGCTGCTCGGAAGCCACATCGACGGCGGGCAGAACCTCCTCGAAGCCGCATCCGACGAGGAAACCGCGCAGGCCCTGTACGACGCCTTCTGGCCTCTCCCCAACGTGCACCTCGGGGTGAGCGTCGAGAATCAGCACTGGGCAGACATCCGCATCCCCGCCCTCCTCGACACTGCCGCTGCCGTCCGCTGGATCAGCGCCGAACCCCTCCTCGGCCCCATCGACCTCAACGGCCCGATCATCCCCGGACGCGGACGCCCCAAGCTCACCTACTGGCTCACCGGCCGCCCCGGCCTCGGCGAGCCCAGGACGACGGCCACCGATCTCCAGATGCACCCGCTCGTCACCGGGCCCCGACTCAACTGGGTCGTTGTCGGAGGCGAGTCCGGCCACGGCGCCCGCCCGATGAGCCCCGACTGGGCCCGCTCCCTCCGCGACCAGTGCCAGAACGCAGGCGTCCCCTACCTCTTCAAGCAGTGGGGAGAGTACGCCCCGACCAGCTACATGGCGATCGGCGCCCACAAGAAGGGCCACGTACACGTCGGCGACCCCATCGACGACCTCGGCCACCGCTGGGAGATGCGCCGCGTCGGCAAGGGCAAGGCCGGCCGCGAACTCGACGGCCGCACCTGGGACGAGTTCCCGAACACCCCATGAACGGCTACCTGGCGGGCTGCCACGGCAAAACCCGATTCCCCAGCCGCCGGGCAGCCCGCCGCCGAGCCCGACAAATACGAGGCGAAGGCGGCCCCCGCCTCCACGCCTACCGCTGCCGGTACTGCCACACCGTCCACCTCGGCCACCCGCCCGGGCACGCCACCCACCTCCGCGCCGGACCCCACGGCCCCATCCACATACAGGAGTACGCCGCATGAGCCACCGGAGCCCACCCCACTGCCACCGATGCCCCGACCTCGACGACGACGTCATGCCCGGCTGCATGGGCACCGCCTCCAACCAAGGCACAGACGCCACCGCCCGACTCCTCACCCGGTGCACCTGCTCCGCCAACCGCGAACTCCCCGCCGAAGACTCCGCCAACGCCCGCATCGCCGCTCTCGAAGCCCGCCTCGCCGAACTGGAAGCCCGCCTGTGACCACCACCCCACTCGAATTCACCAGCCCATACGTATGGGACCCCACCCCCTGCATCAACATCGACGTCTACGGCATCGCAGGACCCCAAGGAAGCAAGACCGCCGTCGGATACGGACGCAGCAGAAAGACCGGCCGAACCATCCCCCTCATGAGGGAGTCCTCCACCAAGGTCAAGCCCTGGCGCGACAAGGTCCAAGCCGCCATCGAAGCCGCCCTCCTTGCCGGAGACGCCCGGTACCTCGCTGGACCCGTACGCGCCGACATCACCTTCACCATGCCCAAGCCCATCAAGGCTCCGAAGCGGCGCCGCTCCTACCCCGCCGTCACCCCCGACATCGACAAGCTCGAGCGCTCGACATACGACGCGATCACCAAAGCCCGGGCGTGGAAGGACGACGGGGCCGTCATCGAGAACCACAACCGCAAGGTCTACCCCGGCGAGCACCCCGACGCCCTCGACCGACCCGGCGCGCTCATCCGCCTCTACACCCTGAACGGAGACCCCTCATGACCACCCGAACGGGCCGTCCCACGAGACGTGCCGCCGCGCCCGCCCTGACCGGGACGGCCGCCGAAGACTGGCGCACCAGCGGTATCTGCCGGGATGCAGACCCCGAGCTGTTCTTCCCTGTCGGCATGTCCGACCGGGCGAAGGCCCAGGCCGAGGAGGCGAAGGCCGTGTGCCGGCGCTGCCCGGTGATGGCGGAGTGCTTGGCGTGGGCGATGGAGACGCGGCAGGACTCGGGGGTGTGGGGCGGTATGGCGGAGTGGGAGCGGCGTCGCGCGCACCGTCGGGAATCGCGGGTGATGAGTGCCGTGGGGCGGATCCTGACGACGCAGCTCGCGGAGTTCGAGGCGGCGCTGGCGGCCGGCCTGCCGCCGGGACGGATCGCGCGGAAGCTGGCGACGAACGTGCAGACGGTGAACAACGTGGCCGCGGTGCTGGAGAAGAGGCAGGAAGAGGCCCGTCTGGGCATGGGGGTGGCGGCATGAGGAGTCTCGAGGCCGGCCACGTCGGCACCTCGAACCGGTACGCGTACGGGTGCCGCTGTGTCCCGTGTACGAAGGCCGCTACCCGGGCGGATACGGAGAGGCGCCTTGACCGGATGGCGGGCCGTCCGCGGTCGGTTCCTGCCGAACCGGTTCGGGAGCATGTTCTTGCGCTTCAGAGCGCCGGGTTGAGTAATGGGCAGATCGCTGCCGCTGCGGGGGTCAGTGAGACTACGGTTGCGGGCCTGGCGTCGGGGCTTCGGAAGACGTCGCTGCGGGGGACCGCGGAGAGCATTTTGGGGGTTCGCGGGTCGCAGCCGGTCACGCGTGGGTGCGTGTCGTCGGTCGGCGCGGTGCGCCGGATCCGTGCCTTGTATGCGCTGGGGCACTTCCAGTACGAGATCGCAAGCGCGTGCGGCCTGTCCAGGGATTTCGTCAGTGACTTGGCTGCCGGGAATTGGTTGTCGCTGGCTGTGGAGCGGGACGTGTCGATTCGGCGCGCGTACGACCGGTTGGGAATGACGGTCGGCGGCTCATGGAAGACCCGCCGGTGGGCTGAGCGGAAGGGGTGGGTTCCGCCTCTGGCGTGGGATGACGACACGATCGACGACCCGGATGCGGTGCCGCAGACGGACGCGGTCCCGCCCGAGTACACGGAGGGCGCGAACGTGGTGGATCGGTTCCTGCTGGGCGAGTCGGTGGTCCTCGACAAGGAAGGCCGCAGGGAGGCTCTCCGGCATTTGATGGAGTGGACGGCATTGTCTGCGGAGGAGATCGGGGCCCGGCTGGACATGTCGGGGGATTCAGCGGTGAGGGCGTGGGAGCGGATCAAGGCTCGTGCGCGCCAGGAAGGTGGGCCGGTGCCGTGGCGCCGCGTGTATGTGGCGCCGGCGCGCGAGAAGAGCATGGGTCGTGACGATGTGAGGAGTGCAGCCTGATGGCAGGCGAGACCGTGATCACCGTGGTGGGGAATCTGACTGCGGACCCGGAGCTTCGATACACGCCGGCTGGTATGGCGGTCGCGAAGTTCACGGTGGCGTCGACCCCGCGGGTGTTCGACAAGCAGTCCCGGGAGTGGAAGGACGGGGAGGGTCTGTTCCTGTCGTGCTCGGTGTGGCGTCAGGCTGCGGAGCATGTTGCCGAGTCGTTGGCCAAGGGCATGCGGGTCATCGTGCAGGGCCGGCTGCGGCAGCGGTCGTTCGAGGATCGTGCGGGTGTGAAGCGGACGGTGGTCGAGTTGGAGGTGGAGGAGGTGGGGCCGTCGTTGTTGCGTGCGACGGCGGTGGTGTCGCGGGTGGCTGGGAAGGTGCCGCCTGTGGTTGAGGAGGCGCGGCGGGCGCAGGGGCGGGCGTCTGTGGAGGATCCGTGGCAGCAGTCGGCCGGGGGTGGTGGTTGGGGGAGCGGGGAGGAGCCTCCCGCCGTTCTGATGGGCGTGGGTTGGTAGAGAGGGTGCGGTCCTTCGGGGCCGGGCTCTTTGGTTTTGGGTGGCACCCCAAGGTGTAAATGTATTGCGCGTGCAATACATTATGGGTTAGGCTGGCACAGCCGACAACGACCCGCACAACGGGCCGGAGACCCCGAAAGGGGAACACCCCATGGAACTTCGCCTCATCGACCCCAACGGCTACACCGTCCCGGACACCACACAAACCGTCACCGACGACACCGCCGACAAGGTCCGTGAGCACCTCCTGACCGAGATCGCACCCCAGCACGCCGCCCAGTGGGCCGACTTCGGATACGACCCGCGCAACTACCGCGTCGCCTGACAGTCCCACCTCTCTTCAGGAGTCAGCATGAAGCCCCGATTCCAGCGCAACGAAATGGTCCAGTACAAGGGCAGCATCGCGCGTTTCCAAAGCTGGCTGTTCGACATCATCGCCGTCGACACCTCCACCGGAACACAGCCCTACTACGAGCTGCGCGACCCGGTATGGGGCGTCCGGCTGGGCCGCGTACGTGAGTCATCCCTACGCGGCCCGCACGACCAGTAGCCCCCCCAAGCCGCTGCGACCGCCTCAAGCGGCGTGGCACACCCGGCCGGCCACCGGCTGGCCGATGACCGCCGCCCCGACGCCCGTGACCACTGACGGGCGCGGGGCGGCGGGCCCCTTCACGGTAACCAACCAGGAGGCACCAGCCATGACGAACACCAAGGCCAGGACCCGCATTGGCTTCCCCGCCGAGCACATCACCTGCCTGACACAGATTGGAGCAAGCATCGGCGAGTTACGGCCCGACCGCCCCGACCTGCTGAACGCCGAACTGCCGCCCGGATGGACCACCGATATGGGCGAGGAGCGGGGCGTTCCGGGCCGGATCCTGGACCAGCACGGCCGAGCGCGAATCGGCGTGTCCTGGACGCACCACGTCACCTTGGACTCGCTCGTCGCCAACCGTGCTATCTCAGTTGAACCGCATGTCACCGTTCTCGCCCCGGGCGGCCACGCATGCGAGGTCGCCGAGTTGGGTGCCTCTCTGGTACTGGATGAGTGGGCGACGCCCGGTGCACTGTTGGGCCAAGTCGGCGAGCGGATCGACACGTACACCCGCCTCATCTATGTCGCCGAACGCAGCATCGCCCGCTGGAAGACCGAGCAGCCGGAGACCGCGGAACGGGAGCGCCAGGACCGGGAAGCGTGCATGCAGAAGCTGACCGCCTACAAGGGCCTGCTGCGGACGCTGACGGACGCTGTCGAGTCGGGCTGGGCCCCGAACTGGGGCAGGGACACCGTGCCCGCTGACCCCAAGCGCGATCCCGAAGCCGAACTCGACACCGAGTCGGGCGGCACGTCGTGACCACGGCCGTTCCTGCGGGCCCGCCACCTTCCGGTGGCGGGCCCGCCTCGTCCATGCACCCGGCCCGGCACCATGCGCGCCGTCCTTCCGTTCCCCGTACGTACATCACCGCCCGCGAGCTCGAGGTGCTGCGCCTGGCTGCGAACGGCAACTCCAACCAGCAGATCGGCCGACACCTGGGCGTCAGTACGGAGGCCGTCAACTCGAGGATGCGGTCTGCGATACGGAAGCTTCGGGTGCGCGACCGGACGCACGCGGTCGCTGTCGCCCTGCGGATCGGCCTTCTGGGCTCGGACGAGGTGGCCGTGCCGGAGGGAGCAAACCGAGGGTATGGCGACGCTCGGTCACGGCCGCTTGATCAAACTATGGCCGGAATGCGGGCCGAAGACCCGCACCCGCCAGTACAACCCGCCTGAACGTAACCCACCGTCACAAGGAGATCTGTCAATGAGTAAGAGGAACAGTCGCCGTATCAGCGGCGACCCCCGCAAGACCGGCGGCGACATCGTCGGCCCCGGCGGCCCGCACGACCGGCACGGCGTGATCCTCGACGATCGGACCGCCGTCCTCCTGGACCACACCACGGTGACCCTCGTCGAGACGCGCGGCGGGCAGACCGTCCTCGCCATGCTCCTCGAAGGCCGCATCAACAAGACCACCGAACGCGCCCGGAACCTCTACCTGATGAACGAGGATGGCGCCGCGGCCCTCGTCACGGAACTCCTCGCCCTCGCGCACCGTATCGGCCCCGAGTTCGGCGAACGGTTCACCGACCGCCTCCAACACCTACTCGACACCGACGCCTTCACCGGCCAGCTAGGAAACCCGTCATGACCATGCCCCGCCGCTTCCACCTCCAGCGCAACCACGACGTCACCGGGGCCTCCGGCGTCGGCCGTGTCGCCGACGGCGTTCTCTGGCCCGACGGAACCGCCTCGCTCCGCTGGCGTGGTGACCGCGCCTCCACCGTCAACTGGGACCGCATTGAGGACGCTGAGGTCATTCACGGACACGGCGGCCACACGGTCATCGTCTGGGACGACCCTGAGCCCGTCGGCTGGGGCAACGCTGACATGAACTGCCCGCACTGCCCCGACGGCCACACCCCGCCCGACCACGGGCAGCCCTGGGGCGCATACCTTGCGTCCGACCGTGACGGAGACGGGCAGCCCACGACAATTCACATTGCCCGCGCGGGCGGCGCGCACGTCGCTGAGTCCGATGCCCAGTGGATTCTGGACCGACTGAACGCGGCCCGAGGATGAGCGCAGGAGACTCGGCGGTGGCCCGCGCGGCCGCGATCCGGGCCCGGGCCCGGCGTGGGCTGTGGCGGCGGGTCCTGGCGTGGCTCGGGCTCCGCGGACACGCTGTACGGCGCGCTGATACCGAAGCAGCACGGTGGGTGCACGGCGCGGCCGGCGAAACGGCCACCGCCCGGATGCTCCGCCAGCTCGAGGCGCAGGGCTGGACCGTACGGCACGACCTCCGATTACAGGGCCGCCGCTTCAACATTGACCACGCCCTCGCATCCCCTTGCGGGACCGCCGTCGTGGTGCTTGACACGAAAGCCTGGCACCGCGGCCGGCCCACAACCCTCGTACGGGGCCGGGTGCACTGCGGGCTCGAGGACCGGCACGACCAGGTCGAGAAAGTCGCCGGGTACGCGCAAGCGGTCCAGGCGGCGCTCGGCATGCCGGGGGTGACGGTGTGGCCGCTCCTCGTCGTGCACGGCTCGACGGTTGCCGGCGGGCGGCTCGAGGCCCGCATGCCGGGGTGGCCGGGGCCGGTGCACGTGCTGGGCACGGGCTGGCTGCTGCCGGTCCTGGAGGCCGCCCCGAGAACGCGGGACGCGCGCCGTGCGGCGGCCCTGGCCCGGCGTGTCGATGCGGTCCTGCGGCCTTACGCCGAGGCCGGGTAGACGCGTACAGTACGAGAGCCCTTGGAGGCATACGGCCCGCTCCCACATCGGGGGCGGGCCGTTTCTCGTGTTGTCGGTCATGCCCCGCGCGGGCCACCGCCGTTGAGGTCGGATTCGAGCTGGTCCAGGCACCGGTTCAGCGACTCCGCGACCGCCTCCGCGCCCTTCATGTCGCTGGGGTCTCGGAGGAACGGTGCGATCTCCGACGCCCGGAGCGGCTCCCCAGCGGGATGATCGAGGAGTTGCTGTTTCGCTTTCCGGATGCGGGCGGCGGTGAATTCGTCGACCTGCCCGCTGTCAGTCTGCTTGTCCTCGGCTTCCACGTGTCGTGGCTCCACCGCCCTATGTCGGCGTCGAGATCCCCGACGGCTTCCCCACGCTCACCATCCGCATCTGACTCGGATTCCCTTGCTCGGCCCGCCCAGACTCTTCTGGCGCGGGCCAGCCTGCTGTTCGGCTACCCCCAGCCGAGATCCCTCCGGGCGGATGACGCGAAGCGGGCACTGAGCGAGAGCGTGGCCTGAGTCATAGGCGGATCCTTACATGGCCTATCCGTCAGCAGGAAGCCCCTGTCACGCATGCCAGGTGCTGCGGATGGCGCTCATGGTGAAGCCGGGGCCGAACGCGGCCATCACGCCGGTGCTGCCGGGGGCGGGGGGTGTGGTGTGGGTGCGGGCGAGGACGTCGAGGACGGCGGCGCCGCCGAGGTTGCCGCACTCGGCGAGGGAGTCGTGCGCGTGCCGTACATCGTGGTCGGTGAGGCTGAGGGCGTTGGCGACGTCGCGGATGATGGACGGGCCGCCGGGGTGGATGACGGCCCAGTCGACCGGCGGGTGGGGGGCGAGCCAGTCGAGGAGGGCAAGCATGGACTCGCCGGCGGCGGCCGGGGCCCGGCGGGTGGAGTCGAAGTGCAGGCCCGCGGTGTCGAGGCGGCCCTGGTAGCGGTCGAGACTTTCGGGGAGCCAGTACTCGAGGGTGTCGTCGATCCGGAGGCCGGGGCCGAGGGGTTCGGCGGTGACGATGGTTGCGGCGGCGCTGTCGGCGAACAGCGCCTTATAGATCATCGACGGAATGCCGGTGTCGGCGTGGTTGTACGAGGTGGAGAGGGCCTCGGTGGCTACGACGAGGACCCGGGCGCCGGGGTGGGCGGCGACGTGTTCGGTGGCCCGTATGAGGGCGTGTGCGCCGCCGGCGCAGGCGAGGGTCGTCATGGGGAGGCGTCGGGTCGTCGCCGGTAGCCCGAGCTGGTCGATGAGGTGCACGTCGAGGTTGGGGACGGACCAGCCGGTCGCGTGGGAGGTGACGACCGCGGTGACATCCGACGCGGTGAGGCCCGCGTTCTCGAGCGCCCGGCGGGCGGCGGCCGTGGCCATGGTGAGGCAGTCGTTGAACGCGGCGGCGGTTCGTTCGTGGACGTCGGCGGTCCCGGAGACGGTGGGCGCGTCGAGCGGGCGGGTGAAGTGCCGGGTGGTGACGCCGCAGTTGCCGATGGCGCGGAGGATGACGGGCAGGCGCGGGTGGTCGGCGTGCCGGGTGCGGATGTCGTCGAGGATCTCGGCGGTGGTGATTTTGTGCGGGGGGAGGGTGATGTGCGGGGCGGTCACGTAGGCGGGCATGGGTGTCCTCCGGCAGGGGTGGGTCTGCGGGCGGGGGGTAACCCAAACGGTATGCCGGGGCGGAGGAAATGCTGCCTCCGGTGAGGGCCCTGCACTCCCGAAGCTGCGGTGAAGTGACAAGTAGCGGAGAGTGACGCTTTGGGGTCTGCTCTCTCTGATGGGGCTCCGCTCGATACCTTGCAGCTGAGAGACCTGGCAGAAGGGGCGGAGCGGTGGCGAAGCGGTGGGTTCGGTACGTGGTGCCGGTGATGGTCGAGGTCGATGTTGACCACGACAAGGTGACTCGTGTGGTTACGCTGCCGGAAGAGGTTCGTGAGGACCGCGACGACATGGGCCACTTCCTCATCTACGACGAGGAGTTCGTCCGCCGGAGCGGCGATGACCAGCCCCAGGTGCACGCCTTCTGCGTGGGGGAACCTCGATGGGCAGACGATCGGTTCCGTGTTGGCGGCCCGGCGAACTGGCCGGAGCGCTGGGAAGAAAGCTTCGGCCGGGATGAGTCCGACGACCGATACGAGGAGATCAGCCCGTACGAGCTGCGCGAGCGGTAGAACCCCTGGTGTACAGGGCCGTGAAGCGGCGGCGCCATCGAGCGGAACGGTGATGGCCCTCCGGGGGCGCGGAAACGGTCCTCTGCGCCCCCGGGGCCAACCGTTCATCCAAGGCCGCACGGTCAGGCGCGGAGCGGGGCGTGTGGGCGCGGCTGGCGGGGCCCGGGCTGGAACAGGAGGATCATCAGGCGGGCGTATGGGGATCCGTCGGGTTGGGCGGAGCACATGGTGACCCAGCCGGGGCCGAGCAGGGAGTGGTGGAGGGGCCTCTGGTCGCCGTCGGGGTGGACGTAGACGCCTTGTTCGTCGTACAGCCGGCGGGTGACGGGGTCGGCGCGGACGTCGTGTTCGATGGCTCGGAGGGTGTCGTCCTGGCGGGTGGCGAGCGCGGCCCGGAGCTGGGGGAGGACGAGCGGGGCCCACGCCGTTTCCCAGTCGGTCAGGACGTGCCGGGCGTCGGGGTTGAGGAGCATCCACCGCATCGTGTTGTCGGGGACGCGGCCTTCGGGGAACAGGCCGGCGCAGCGGGTGTTCGCAGTGAGCATGTTCCACGAGGCGTCGGTGAGGTAGGCCATTTCGCTGATGGAGTCGACGGCGTGTCGCCAGGATCCGGCGACGTGGTAGCCGGAGTCGGCGCGGAGGGGGCCGGGCGGGTCTTCGCCGCGGGCGTAGCGGTGGAGGGCGATCCACTGGTGTTCGTTCATGCCGAACAGGTGGGCGATGTCGCGGAGGTAGTCGAGGGGCGGGTTGGGGTAGTTCCCGGATTCGAGGCGCTGGTAGGTGTTGATGGCGCGGTCGGTGAGTTGGTCGACTTGGTGTTGGGAGAGGCCGGCGGCGCGGCGGCCTTGGCCGGTGGGGCGGGTCAGGCCGTGTGTTTCGGGTTCGATGGCGGCGCGGCATGTGTTGAGGAGTTGGCGCAGCGAGTCCGGCTTCACGTTCCCTCTCCCGTGCAGGGTGAATCTATCGGCTTGTGGAGTGTAAATATTCATGCGGGTTTTGGGTGGAAAAATGGTTCGGAGATATGTGGGGCGGGTTGGGCCAGGATGATCGTGCTGGGCCGCTGACCTGCCAAGTTCGATTATCGGTGGCCTTGATGCTCGACCCGGGAGGTAATTGTCCCGACGCGTTCGGAATGCACGTTTTGAACGTTAGTCAGGCTGCTTTCGGGATGGATACCGTGACAGAAGGTGCGGTGGGGCGACGGCCGCGATCCAGGGGAGCCTGGATTTCGCAGCGCGGCTCTCGCCCCCACCCACCAAAGCCGTGTCACACGCCAGGCTGCGGCCGGTACCGACACTCCCCACTACGCGCGGCCTCGGTACCGGCTGCCCTGCCACGGAGGCCCCTGTCGCGTGGATCAGTTCTCCTGCGCAAGGGTTGAATGCTCGGTGGCCGGCTGGTCGAGTGCGGCGCGGATGCGGGAGGTAGCGGTCCGCAGCCCGGCGAGCGCGACGGGGCTTTTGCCGTGTACGTCTCGGTCGATGGCGTCCAGTTCGACGCGCACGCGGGCAATGGTGGCCTCTGCCTGATCGCGGGCGACTACGGCCTCGCACGTTCGGTCGGAGTGGTCCGCAAGTTCCGCCGTCTCGGCGTCCGATTCGGCCAGTAGCTGCTCCAGCTCGCGCACTCGGGCCTCCAGTTCCTCGACCCTTCCGGCATAGGAGCCAGCCGCCGCGTCGGCGGACTCGGCGGCGTGAAGCCGGTCCAGCTCGTCCTCAGCATGGGTGAGCTTGGATGCCAACTGCTTGATGCCGGGCGCGAGGCGCGGCCAGTGGTCGCCGTGCGGTCCGCGGATGCCAGCTGTTTCCAGGGCGTCTCGGGCCTCCTCGAGGAGGGCTGACCTCTCGGCCGCGCCTTGCCGGAGGAGCGCCCTCTCGTTGTACAGGTTGCGCAAGGCGTCGTCGGTGATCGTGCTGGCCGTGTAGCGCGGCTCGTTGTCGATGGGCCTCTTCGGTGGGCCGTCGGTGGTGGTGACGGCCGTGTCGGCGGGGTCATGCACGGTCGGTCTCCTCCGTGGTGGTGGCGCCCTCGCCGACCTGGCGGCATTCGGGCCGGTTGAGGTGGTATCGGCGCTGGTCCCAGATGCTCTCTCCGGGCTGACGGAGGGGGCCTATCCACGTGTAGCCGGTTCCGGTGATGGGATCGCCGCAGTGAGCGCAGCGCCAGTAGGCGGGCGCTTCGAAGAGCGCTTCCAGGTGAGCGATCTCTTCTTCAGGGGACATCGTGCTGCTCCCCGGTGAAGTCGGTGCGGCGGGCGTAGTGCTCGGCGGCGGTCAGGGTGGCGGTATGGCGGCCGGCGCGGATCGCGGAGATGGGGGACACGTTGCCGAGGAGCGGGTTGAGGCCGACCAGCCACGCGCGGGCGGTGTTCTGGTCCGTGGCGGTGGCGATGGTCTGGAACGCGTTGCGGGTGGTGGTCTGCTGTTCGGGTGTGACGAGGCGTCCGGCAATGTGCCAGCCGAGGGCCTGAGTGAGGGAGGCACGGAGGTCGGGCATCAGTTCTCCTTGATGCGTTTGTCGCAGGTGAATGGGTTGCGGCATTGCGGATTCCCGTCCCACCAGGTGGGCTCGCCTTGGACGGGCTGCTTGCACCATTGGCAGGTCGGCGGGGTGTCGGGCGTTGTCACTGCTGCTCCTCGGGTCCGGGGCAGTGCTCGGCTGGTTGTGATTACGGCCGGTGCCGACACTCGCCATCACGCGCGGCCTCGGTACCGGCCGTTCACCTCCCCGCCTGGTTGGGCGGGGGCTTTCTGCTGCCCGGGGTCAGTCCAGGTCGCTGAACGTGGCGTGGCGGGCTTCGTGCATGTCGGCGGCGAGGAGCGGGTCGTCGGGCAGCCCGTCGGAGGGCTGGGTCTCGCCGGGGAAGCGCGCCGCCGGGTTGACGACGGGGGCGCGGGTGGTGCGTTCTGTGAGTGCGCGGAGGGCTGCTGCGCATCGTGCTTCGAGGCTGGTGGTCACTGCTGCTCCTTTGGGTCGGGGTCGACGCGGTCGGCCCACGCTGTGAACTGGGCCGCGAGGTGTCGGGCCTGTGTGGGGTCGATGAGGGCGCACGGATCACCGCCGAACACGTCCACGGGTACGTGCAGGGAGATCCGCAGCCACGGCCAGGGGGTACCGTCCGCGGGCTGGTCGTCGCGGCCGTCGGCGGTGATGTGGGAGGGGATGACGGCGAGTCCGATACTGCCGTCGCGGGGGTCGTCGTGGCCGGGGGTGAGGTGGCTGCCCTTGTACGTCCAGAGCTGTCCGAGGTGTGCGGGGTCGCCGTGGTCGCCGATGCCTTCGATGCTGGCGTAGATGCTCACGATGCCTCCTGTGCTGCCGGGGTACCGTCGGGGTCGATCTCGGGGTGGGTGAACCGGACAGGGATGCCAAGCGACCTCGCATATCGGATTTCGGCCGTGGTGGAGGTGCCGATGTAGTCCCCGACGACGAGGACCTCGCTGGCCAACCGGATCTTCGCCCGGTGCAACTCATCCAGGCGGACCTTGAGCGCTTCGGCTTCGACCGGGTCGGCCCACAGTGGGTGCTCGGTCTTCATGTTGACGCCGGGGCGGACGACGATCCGGCCGGCCGCGGTCTCCTCCAGGTCGGCATCGGCCATCTCTGCCATGAAGCGGGTGCTGCCGCAGATGCAGACGATCGTCGGGATGTTCAGTCGCTCCTTCGCGGTGGTGAGCATGTCTTCCGGGGTGAGCAGGTTCGGGTACGACACGGGGTTCCTCCAAAGGGTGGTGGTGTGGCTGGCGGCGGGGTGGGCCGCCAGCCACAGGACGGGACAGTCAGGCGGTGGGTGATCCCGGGGCGGCCGGTGCCGCGCGCCAGGCGGGGCAGTCCTCGGCGTTGGCTCGTCCGCCGATGTGCTGGCGGGGCGGCTGCTCGGCGGCCGAGGCGTCGAGTGCGGCGCGGATGTCAGCGGCCCTGATCTGGGCGTGAGGCCAGTCTGCCGCTTAGGGGTGGGTGATCCGCAGCCGCGGCCGGGACCCGGGCGGGCGTTCGGGGGTGACCGCGTATCCGGCGGTACGAAGGATCGCGGCGTACTGGTCGAGGTGCTGCTGCTCGTCGGGCCCGTCGTGCCAGCAACGGACGGTGCGGGGGCTGGCCTGCTGGGTGCGGTAGCCAGGGGTCCAAGCGGTTCGGTGTACGGAGTCGGCGTGGCCGTGCCCGGCGAGTGCGTCGGCGACTTCGCGGGCGGTGGTACGACGGGACATGGGGGCTCCTGTCTTGTGGGGGGTGGCGCCGAGGGAAGGGCCGGCGTCGCTCGTGCTCGGCGGGGTCGATGTCGAGGGCGAGTTCGGCGCCCCGGTAGCCCGGGAGCCGGGACAGGATCACGGCGGTCATCGTGCGGCTCCTTCCGCCGATGCGCGGGCGCGTTGGTAGCGCTGGCGGGCGGCGATGAACGCTTCGTCGCTGCCGCCACGGTCCGGGTGTGCGGCGGCCATCTCGGCTTTCAGGGCGGCCAGCGTCGGGCGCTGGGGGCGCTGCGGAATCTCGGGACGGGCCAAGTGGAGTAAGCACATGGTGTAGCCGTGGTAGATCTCCCCGTCGGCTTCGATCTTCTGACGGTCCACGAACCCGGTCCGGCCGTTGAGGTACGTGAAGTAGATCCGCTTAGGGGTCTTCTTCGTGATCGGGTGGGCGAGGATCTGGTAGTTACCGAGGGGGCCGTCATCCCAGTTGGCGTCCCAGAGTTCATACAGGTACTCGACCTGTTCGGGAGCGGCGCTCATTGTTCCTCCTCAGTGGGGCGAAAGCGCATGGCAGGCGCGAGCGGTCGGGACGGCTCGTTGCGGCGACGCCAGGCGCGCATGGTGTGCGCTGGGTCGGTGGCCAGCAGCAGCCCGAACAGGGCGGCCTGACGGGGGCGGCTGGTCCACCGGTTGAGGTGGAAACGGAGCTGCCAGTTGGCCCAGTCGCCGAGGCGTAGCCAGGGCCGCCAGCGGCCGAGGCCGTACCCGGCGGCCAGGGCGGCGACGGTGAGCACAGCGGTCACTGCTCCTCCCCGTCCGTCTCGGACCCCGGCTCGCCGGGGCAGATCCACGGGTACGGCGGCGGGACCTCGGAGGCGCAGCAGGCCGGGCAGTCCTCCGCGTTGACCCGGTTGCCGACATGCTGCGGGGGCGCCTCCCCGGCGACGGAGACCACCATGTACGTCGTCGTCACGCGGACCAGCCAGCGCTGAACCGGCTGCCCGTCCGCCCACGTCGGATGCTCCTCGGCGAGCCGCTCCAGACGCCGGGCGACCTTGGCCCGGTCACGCATGGGGAGACCGGGTGTCCAGCAGTCGGCCCCGGGGTCGTAGGTGTCCATCCGCCACGCCTCCTCGGCAGGCTCGGCGACGGCTTCATCCACGACTCCGGGGCAGTGGACGGGGGTCATGCCGGGCTGGGGTTCCCATTCGTGCCCGGCGTGCGGCCGGGGTGGGGCGCTGAGCGCAGACAAGACTGCCAGGGGGCACGGGACGTCGGGGGTGGAGTCAGTCATGATCACGCCTCCGTCTCGGGTGTGGCCGGGACAGCAGACGCGGCGGGCTCGGCCCGGGAGCTGGCACCGCCCTGCTGCGGGTAGCAGACGGTGTAGCGGCCGGGGATGTGGACCCAACACGGTGTATACGTACCGAACCCGGGGTCGCCCCGGTCCTCGATCTGCAGCCCACAGTGCGCGCACCGAGTCCCGCGCGCCTCGGCGGCCATGGGGCTCGGCCCGTCGGCGGGCACCGGATCGGTGGGGCAGCCGCAGCCCCAGTTGTGCGTCTCAGGAATCGGGCAGTGCACGTCGTGCTCGACCCCGGCCTCGCAGGCGGCACAGCCAGCCAGGGCGCGAAGCTGAGCGGATGCGTCGCGGCACGGCCGGAACTTGTCCGACTCCAGCACGCCGTCCGCCTTCGCCTGCCGGGTCGCGGCGTCGATCTGGTCGGCCCCCCACAGCAGCACGGCGGCCCGGTCAACGGTTGCCTCGGCTTCGGGCTGCTGCGCCTCGGCGGCCATGCGGCGCAGCTGGTCGGCCGCCCACAGGACTCCCGCGCCGCGCTCGGTGGTCCGGTTCGCCAACGACCACAGCCGGTCGGCGGCCTCGCGGAGGATCGCGGCCCGGTCGGCACCGGGCTCGGTCTGCCCGCCGCCGGTACGGATCGTGGCCGCCGCCACAGCGGCGATGGTGCGCGGGTCGTCCTCGACGCATGCGCCGCTGTCGCTACGCCCGCACTGCTCCCACACGGCGGCGGCGATGGCCTCCAGCTGAGGGTGCCCGTCGATCCAGTCGACGGGCGCCTCGGCGATGCGGTCGCGGAGGGCGGCGCGGTCGGCAAGCGCTCCGGCGGCAGGCTCTGGGGTGTGCAGCATCCACGCCAGCGTCTGCGGGCTGATCGACTCCCCGGACACGTCGCCCTGCACGGACAGCCAGCACCAGGTGTCGGTGCTCATCGTGAAGTCGCCGCCCTTCCAGCCCTGGAAAGTGGCGTCCACAGCGGACCGGGCCGCGGCGAGCATGGCGCCCACCGTCGTGTCGTCAACGGGCTCGAAGGCGAGGTCCATGTAGTCGCCGCGGTAGGAGTGCGGGTTGCCGAAGCCGTGCGCGACGGGCTGGTCGGGGCTGGCGGCTTCCAGGGTGGTGATCAAGTCACCGAGGTTCATGGTCTTCTCCAGGGTGGTGTGGAAGGGTCGGGGTGGGCCGCCCGCCGCTGATAGACGCAGCAGCGGGCGGCCGTCACGCGGGTGGTCACCCGGCGTCGGCAAGGCTGAGAAAATCGAGCTGGTCCTCGAGCAGCCGGTTAGACCACAGGACTTCCGTGCGGCTCCGGTCGCCCTTGGCGTTACCGGTGGTGGCTGGCTTTTCGTACCGGTGCCACCCGGCGTACAGATCGGCGTACAGCGGCGAGTGGTAGCCGGACAGGACGACTGCGGCCCGGCAGTCAGCCAGCGCGGCCGCCAGTTCGCGGTGCTCCTCGGCGGCCTTCATCTCGTGCCGGTAGTTCCGGCCCCACCCTCGCGTCGATCCCAGGTACGGCGGGTCGATGTACAGCAACACGTCCGGCTGTGCCCCGTACTTGCCGATGAGTGTCAGCGCGGGCAGGGCCTCAAGGGATACGCGGTGCAGGCGCTCGGCTGCAGCAGCGAGGCGGACCGCGTAGGCCTCGAGGTAGCCAGGCATCGACGTCGAGGATCCAGCGGGGTCGATGTAGTGCCGCCAGCCGGTTTTGCGGAGGGTTCCAGAGCGGCCCTGAGCGAGACGGCACCAGATGCGGCGGGCCAGCTCGAGGTCATCCGCAGTCTGCTCCCACGTCGCTTCATGCTCGGCGCGACCGTGCGGGGTAAGCATGCAGGCACGAAGCAACTCCTTGGGCCGGTCGCGCAGTACTCGCCAGAAGGTGACAAGCTCGGCGTCGAGGTCGTTGACGGTCTCCATGCGGGACGGCTGCTTGGCGAACAGCACGGACAGACCGCCGGCGAACGGCTCGACGTAGTGCTCGTGGTCGGGCAGCAGGTTGACGATCCAGTCGGCGACGCGCTGCTTGGATCCGAAGTACGGGACGGGCGACTTCACGATGTTCCTCTCCTGGTGGTGGGTACGGTGGGTGGGCGCCCGCCCCGGGTCGAACGGGGCGGGCGCGTGGCGTGTCACGGGGCGGTGGCGCAGCCGGGGCAGTCGTCCACGTGCTCCGGGGTGTCGCTGCCGTCGGCGACGACGTGCGTCTCCTCGGCAGGCGGCCCGGCGAGGTCCTCGCGGAGCACGGCGGCGCGCTCCGGGTCCAGCTCCAGCCAGTACGGCTCACCGGCCGGGCCGGACATCATGACGGTGACACTGTCGTCGTCGCCCCAGAGGACGTCGTTCAGGCCCCAGCGCAGGGGTGTGGGGTTGTCGGCTGCCGCGATGTCGGACTCGGCGCCCAGGAACTCGGCCAGGGCACGGTCGCCGTCGCCGGACGCGGCGTCCTTCTTCTTGAGCTGCCCGAGCAGGAACTTCTTCTGGTGCTGGAGCCGGCGGACCTCCACGAGCAGCGCGGGCACGTCCGCCCCGGCGAGCTGGTCGGCCTTGGTGGGCAGGGGCACGAACTCGTAGAGGTGGGCGGCTCGGGTGCCGATCTCGGCGAGCTGCTGCTCGGTGAGCGGGGTGGGTGTCGTGTCGGTCATGGGGTTCTCCTTCGGTGAGGTGGTCACGGGGTGGGTCAGCGGTGATAGGTGCCGCGTGCCGACTTCGGAGCGATAGCGGGGTCCGGCGGCGTCGCCGTGGCCTCCCCGTTGGCGATGCGCACGAGGCGGTCGACGGTGATGGTGCGCCAGCCGAGACCCCGGGCGCGGTGGACAGCTTCGAGGAGGCGCAGGGCGGCATCGACTCGTTCGGCCGGGTCGGTGGCGCCGCTCTCTCCTGCCTGCGT
Source organism: Streptomyces hebeiensis (assembly GCF_052983195.1). Taxonomy (NCBI): domain Bacteria; kingdom Bacillati; phylum Actinomycetota; class Actinomycetes; order Kitasatosporales; family Streptomycetaceae; genus Streptomyces; species Streptomyces hebeiensis. The sequence continues at coordinate 98,504 of NZ_JBRKBE010000002.1, read as the reverse complement.
GTATGTGATCAGCCGTGTGTAGCCGAGCGCCTTAGCCGCCCGCCACGCCGCTCCGTAGAGCATCGAGTTCGCGTTCGGTGTGCCGTCGCACGCGGTGCGGGTGACTTCCAGGGTCTGGCCGTTGTCGAGCATCCGGGCCACCGGCCGGCCGACAACGGCGACGCCTCGGAGAACACCGTGCTCGTCGGCAACCCCGAGGGCGAAGATCTGCCCCACAGGCGGCGGGTGGTGGCGATGCCACATGGCGCAGTAGGAACGCGCCTCACGACTTCGCACGGGAGTCAGGTGGAGGTCGGGCATCAGAGGCTCCAGAGGGTCGGCTGGTGGTTCGTCAGGGGTAGTTCGGTCTGGCCGTCGATGTGTGGGGCGGGTGGCCGGTTCAGGTCGGGAATCGCTGTGCGGGCTTCTCGCGGCCGTTCGGGTAGGGGTGCGGGATTGGCGGCGGGGCCGGGGAGTTCGGGGGCAAGAGGCGCCGTTACGAGCCGGTGTGGGCCCGGCGGGCACTCACGAGAGCGCGGTGGTGAGGTCGGCCGGTCCCGGTCGCTCGGCCGGGTCACGCCGCCTCGCTGACAGCACGGAGGTGACGCTGCGGCTTGCCCGTGCCGCGCCCGTCGTACAGGTCGAGTTCGGCCTCGAGTTCGGCGACATGCCGGGCCTGCTCCGCCGTTGTCCAGCGGCGCCGTTCGCGTTGGCGGGGCCGTGCCGGCTGCGCGTCCCCGAAAGTGCCGGTCGGAATCGCCTCGGCAAGGAGCCGGTCCAGTGGGCTGGTGTTGGGCGTGGTGGTGTCGGGCATGGTGCGGCTCCTGTGTGGAGGGGGCTATGCCAGCGTGGCCCGAGGATGGGCGAACCTTGCCCCTGGTGGGGTTCGGTGGAGGCTCCACCCTATCTTTAATGTATTGCGGACGCAATACATTAACGGAGCTTGGCTCGGCCCTGGCACTGACGTCGCGCAGAGGCCGGTGGGAGACTTCCCCGCATGACTGCCCGCCCCCGGAAACTGTCCGCGGCGAAAGCCCGCGCGATCGCCGACACCGCCGAACTCGTCAAAGCGGACACGTGGTCGGAGACCCGCGCGTGGAACGTCGTGGCAGGGGACGGTGAGGTGCTGCTGGTTGTCGTCCCGGCGTACCGGGGTGGCCGGCGGGCGGGGTGGACGTACCGGCTGGGGGTGAGCCCGGCGGCCGGTACGTGGCCGACGCGGGAGGCGGCGGCCGTGCAGGGGCTGATGGCGTGGATCCGGTGGGCGACCGCGGACCGTTGAGTAGCGGTGTCGGTTCGGGCTTGCCGGGCGTCCGGCAGTTGCACGAACGGAGCCGCACCGACTGGGGCTTTTCAGGCGGTACGGGCGGTGCGCCGGGTTTCAGCGCCTGTGCGCCCTTGCGAGCACCCTCCCGGCCACCGGAATGCTGACGGACCGTCGGAACCATGGGCGACACCAGGGAGACAGCCTGCACAAGCTGCGGGGCACGGGCGCCGACCGAGTCGATGGTCGAGATTGATGACGACCACCATCAGTGCGAGTCGTGCCACGAACGGCACCTCGAGGACTTCCTGATCCCAGAACGGGCGCCGGTGTCGGACGACACGCTCACCCGGCCGTTGGGGGACCCGGACGAGGCCGCACACCGGCACGGCAGCGCCGCGTAACGGCCTCTGGCGGCGGCTGGCCCAGGGCGCCCACAGGGTTCAGGACGCTGGCGCGGGCTGGGCCGCCATCTTCAGGCGTCTCCGCCGCTGCCGAACTCGTCGTCCGCGAGGAGGTAGAGGTCTTCGTCGAACACGGTCAGGACGACGACGACCATCACCGCGTGCGCGACCACGTACTCGATCAGCACGCCGGGGGCGACCTGCGCCTTGCGGTTGTCCTCGTGGGTGCCGATCGGCGCTGTGGCCTTGTGGTATGGGTCGCGTGCGAGGACGGCGAGGCCGCGCTCGAGGAGCGCCCTGCGCGCGGGGGACAGTTCCTCGACCGCCCGCGCGCACTCAACGGTGTACGTGACCTTGAAGCCATCCATGCGGGACAGCCTATCCAGTCGGCAGGCCGGCCCCGGCGAGAACGGTTTCAGGAGGCGGCCCGGTAACCGGATCGCCGGGCGTCGGCTGCCTGGGGGTGAATGTGGTGCCGCGGCCTTTCGACATCTCGATCAGAACTTGTCGGGCGGACTCGCAGTCGCCGGCGGCACGGTGGCTGCCCCCGAGCCGGAGCCACCGACGGGAGCCGAGCCAGTCGGCGTAAGCGTTCATCAGGCAGTACCAGCTGTCCCAGGGCTCCAGGTGCATCGGCTTCTTCCCGGCCCGGGCGATGTCGCGGAGGACGATGGACCTGTCGAACTCGGCGTTGTACGCCAGAACGACGCGCCCCTTGGTGACCTTGCGGAGCCGGGGGAGCACCTTCTCGAACGGCCGCTTGTCGGCGACCATCTCGTCCTTGATGCCGTGCACCCAGCGCGCTCCGTCGCTGATCTCGGCGTCGCCGGGGTTGACCAGGGTGTCCATCAGCTTCTTGCCGGTGGCCGCGTCGATCACGGCGATCTCGACGGTGTAGCCGGACAGGTCGGTGGTCTCGGTGTCGAGCACGACCGCCCGGCCCGGCTCCAGCAGGTCCCGCGCCTCCCGGGTGATCTCGCCCCACGCTGGGCACAGCTCGATCTCGCCCGCGTAGGCGCCCGCCTCGGGGTCCTCGGCCAGCTCCCGCCGCACGGTGGCCTCGGTGGGCGTGCCGTCGATCCGCTCCCAGTCCAGCTCCCAGCGGTCGGTGTACGGCGAGTGCCAGGCCCAGACGGTCACGCCGTGCCGGTCGGCGAGGCCCTGCGCGAAGCCGCGGACAGCGGCGGCCCGGGTCGGGGCGAGCCGGGCGTACTCGCGCAGCGGGGACGGCGTGCCCTTCGGCAGTCCGCGGACCGCCTCCCAGTCGACGCCGGGCAGCTCCAGCAGCGCGCGGACGTCACCGAGCCGGTAGAGCGAGACGGTGACCGTGCGGTAGCGGCCGACTTCCTTCTCGTAGACGAGGGCCGGGCGGATCCACCCGGCGGCCTCGACGTACTTCCAGTCGCTCGCCCGGATCTCCAGCACGTCCGTGGCGGCGGCCTGCGCGGTGACGTACTGCTCGCCGTCGGCCTCGGCGGCCATCGTGTCCAGGTCGGCGATCAGATACCGGCCGCCGCGCCCGGTGGTGATACGGCCCTCCTCCCCCATCCGCACCAGGTCGCTCCAGTGCCAGCCGATCCGGTCGGCCGCCGCGTCCCGGGGCAGGCTCGCCGCCTCCCACGCCAACCGGTCGGCGACCACCGACCGCACCAGGTCGATGTCGAGTTCGCGCGCGGCCGCCGTGGAGTACATCGGCCAGCCCTTGTAGTGGTCGACCGCCTTCAGGTGCTCCTCGGCGACCAGGTCGTCGACGTCGGCGGCGGTGACCGGCTCACCGGTGTGTTCGGCGAGCAGGCTCGCGATCCGGCGGGCGCCCAAGGCCTCGGGCAGAGACGGTTCCTGCTGCGGGACCACCGGAGTGGTCTCGGTCGTGGCGGTCTCGGTCGTCGTGTCCTGCATGGTGTCCGTCACGGGCGGTGCTCCTTGTCGGTGGTCGTGGTGCGGTGGTCTTTCTGGGTGCCGAGCCGGGCGACGGCGTCGATCTCGGCGGTGAGTCGAGCGCGGGCCTCGGCGAGCCTTTCGCCGACCGCGCGCTTGGCGGCCCGGGTGCGGGCCAGGGCCTGGGTCTGGCGCTTCTCTCGCTCGGTCAGGGCCCGCACCACCTCCTCGTAGTGCGCCGTCTTCTCGACGGCGATCTGCGCGCCGGGGCGCTGCGGGCTCTTGCGGCCGGTCCTGGGCTTCCTCGCGCGCTGGAGGCGGGCGAAGTCGACCAGCTCCGTCGCGACGACCCACTTGGTCCGCTTGTGCAACGAGCCGGTGAGGAGCACGAGCCGGGGGAAGTTCGCGTGGCACTTCTGCCAGTTCGAGATCGCGGACTTGCTGACGCCGACGAGCCGGGCGCCGTCGGCCAGGGTGACCAGCTCGCCGTGACGGCCCTGGTACTCGGGCCGGAGCCAGACCACACCGTCGGTGCTGGCATCGGGCGGGGACTCTGGGGGCTTCGCTTCCTGGTGCATCTGCGGGTCTCCTTGATGCGCCCGGGGCCGGGGCCGGTGGCTGCCGGGGGCTTCGCCGCCCCCGGGCCCCGGCACCGCCCGGCGCGGGCAGCGCTCCCGTGGTGCGGGTGCGTGCGCGCTGGGCGGTGCCGGGGCTGTGTGCCTCTGGCCTGGGCAAGTTCCTGTTTTGCGACCGGGGATGAGGCGCGGTCAGTCGTCGTCCGGGTCGGCGGCGGTATTGCCGGTGTCGACCCGGAGGTAGCTGTATCCGCTGTCGTACGGCTCGGGGTCGGTGATGCTGAACTCCCGGCGCAGGGCCTCGACGACCAGGGCGACGGTGGCCTCGTCGGCCGCGATGCGGATGTCGGCGATCCCGGGCAAGTGCTGGCGGGGGCGGCGTTCACGGCGGGCCATCAGTGGAAGCTCACTCGGGCGATGACGGCGAGCAGCTCGCCCGCGTCGCCGGCGGCCTGGAGGGCTTGGTGGTCGGTTTCCTTGACGGGTCCGGCGACCAGGACGTGCTGGGCCCGGTCGAGCAGGTCCCACCAGTGCTCCGGCAGACTGACCGTCTCGGCGGCCCGCCACAGCTCGATGTCGTCCTCGCCGTCCGGGCCGACGTGGACCAGGCCCTGCAGGGACCGGTCGGCGATCCGGGCGCGCACCCGCCAGTGCGGGTCCATGTCCGGCATCCCGTGCAGGCCCCAGTGCTCCCAGTCGGTGCGGGCCTCTAGGTCCTCGATCCCGGCGTTCTCGGTCTCCGGGTACAGCACGAGCATCGGCATGGGCTGGTCGTCGGGCGTGGTCGTCTTCATCAGCGTCACGCCGTAGTTCGGGGCCAGGTGGTAGGTGTCGACGTCGCCCAGGTCGAGGTCGTCGAGCGTGAAGACCTTCATCCCGGCCTCGCGGAAGGCGTCCATCGGGTCGGCGGTCCCGCGCCGCGACGCGCCCTCGGCGACCTTTCGGACGGCTTCCGCCAGGACGGGGCCGTCCCCCATCGCCCAGTGGTCGAGCGCGTCGTTCAGGAGTGCGGTCGCGGCGGCCTCGTCCATCGCGTCGACGGCGGCGAACGCCTCCTCGCCGGTCCCGGCCTGCATGGCCGTGCGGGCCAGGGGCGCCCACTGCCGGGTCGCCTCGGAGGCCACGAACCCGACGGTGGGCAGCGTGCCGTAGACGGCTCCGGCGAGTGCGGCGAGCGTCGCCCGCTTCTCCTTCACCATCTTCGTGATGAGCGTCTGCTGGCATGGCTGGCACCCGGCCCGGCATGCGGCGACCAGCCGGGCGGCGAGGTCGAGATCCAGGACCCTCCAGCTGCCGTGCGGCACGAGCGGCAGGGCGCTGAGGTCGGGGAGTGGGGTGTGCGTGTGGGTGGTGCCGGCGGCCGCGGAGCTGTACGCGGCTCCGGTGCGGTCCTGGCGCTTCTTGGCGCGTTGCTTCTTCCCGTGCTTCTTGACCACGAGTTCTCCTCGTCGGCGTGCAGCGGTTGCCCATGACCCGATGCACGCGAGCAAGAACGTGGTGAGCTGCGCGGGCATACGGAAGATCCGTCGGGACGGACCGGTGTTGCTCTCTTCGCACTGATGCGCTGGGACCTTCTCCGGTCCTGGCACCTTCGCCTCAGATCGCTCCCAGTCATGGGCTGAGGCTGGCTTGGGCCTGTGCGTGGCCGTGCACACAAATATAAGGGACGCCACCGACAACGGACCCGGGAACGCGCGAGATCGTCCGAATGGCGCGGACTCGGTAAGCGGTGCGGACCATGTACTGCTCCTTGCGTGTGGTTCAAGGCCGGTTGGCGGGCCACGAGTCGGCGCCACCGACCTTGATGAGGCGGGCGATCACTTCGGCCAGGCCGATGCTGGCGCCAAGGTGGGCTACCTGTTCCGGGTCGAGCGTGCTGATGCCGAACGCGAGAATCAGCACGACGACGCCGTAGGGCGGGATCTGGCCGTTCTGGGGGCGCATGTCAGTCACGAGGGTCCGCTCTTGGAGTGTGGATGGTGCGGGGCGGTCAGGCTGTGAAACAGCCTGCTGCGGACCCTTAGTTGCGATGGAGCAGGTCACCGGGGCGCCTGTATGCTTGGCGGCTGGGCGTCCCGGTACCCGACGCGCCGACAGTAGCAATAATGTATTGCTCGCGCAATACATTCAGGTCTGTGTCATGTCGGTAAACCGGCTGTAGTGCCCCTGGAACGCCACCGTGATCGTTGCTGTCGGCCCGCCCCTGTGCTTGGCCACAATCAGGTCAGCCTCGCCGGCCCTGGGCGACTCCTTCTCATACGCGTCCTCCCGGTGCAGCAGGATCACCATGTCCGCGTCCTGCTCAATGGAGCCGGACTCGCGCAGGTCGGACATCATCGGCTTCTTGTCGGTGCGCTGCTCGGGCCCACGGTTCAGCTGGGACAGGCCGATCACGGGGACGTTCAGGCTCTTCGCGAGGAGCTTCAGGTTCCGGGAGATGTCGGAGACTTCCTGCTGGCGGTTCTCGGCGCGGCTGCCGGACTTCATGAGCTGGATGTAGTCGATGACGATGAGCTGGATGTCGTGCTTCTGCTTGAGCCGACGCGCCTTGGCGGCGATCTCTACGTAGCTCTGGTTCTCGTTGTCGTCGATGAACAGCGGGGCTGTGCTGATGTCGCCCATGCGGCGGGCGATCCGGGTCCAGTCCTCGTCGGTGACGTCGCCCGAGCTGATGTGGTGGTGGCCGACGCGGGCCTCCGCGGACAGGATGCGTTCTTCAATCTCGTTGCGGCCCATCTCGAGCGAGAAGATCACGGAGGGAATCTTGTTGTTGATGGAACACTCGCGGACCATGTCGACGGCCAATGTCGACTTTCCCATGGCGGGTCGGCCAGCGATGACGATGAACTGGCCGCCGAGGAGCCCGCGGGTCAGGTTGTCCAGGTCGATGAAGCCGGTCGACAGGCCACGCAGGCCGGTGCCCTGGTTCTTGCGCTGCTGGATCCGGTCGATGAGGGAGTGGCTGGTGGCGCTCAGCGGGAGGGCGTCGTTCTGGGTGCGGTCACCCAGGACCTTGAACAGTGCGGACTGGGCGTTGCCGACGGCTTCGGCCGCTTCGCCCTCGCTCCGATACCCGGCCTGAGTGATCTTCGTTCCAGCTTCGGCGAGGCGACGGAACACGGCGCGCTCGGCGACGATGCCCGCGTAGTAGCTGGCGTTCGCCGCGGTGGGCACGGCGTTGACGAGTGCGTGCAGGGTGGTGGCCCCGCCGACGCGGGCGAGCTGCCCGGAGGCCGTCAGCTCGGCCGCCACGGTGATCGGGTCGGCGGGCTCGCCCCGCGCGTACAGGTCGAGGACTGTCTCGTAGATGATCTGGTGGGCCGGTCGGTAGAAGTCCTCCGCGCCCGCCAGTTCCTCGACGACGTCGCCGATGGCGTTCTTCGACAGGAGCATGCTGCCCAGGGCGGACTCCTCGGCTTCCAGGTCTTGAGGGGGGACACGGTCGAACGCCTCCGGCCGGCCGGGCAGGTCCTGCGTCTCGTACGGGTCGGTGTCGGGATAGTCGTGCTCGGCGGCCGCCCGGTCGGCGGTCTGCTGGGGGATACTCACGGTGCGGCCCTTTCGGGGGTCTGAGTGGCGGCCGGCCCTGGCAAGGGGTGTACCGGCCGCCGCGGCATTTCGCTGGACGGTCAGGAGCGTGCGGTACGTCGGGCGACTTCCGCCGGATGGCACTCCGGGCACCGGGTGACGGAGTCGTCGGCCGGGTCCGGCGAGGGGATGACCCGCATGAACGCCTCGAGGGGCTTCTCGCCGTTGTTGCATTTCCCGCACCACTCGATCCGTCCGGGCTTGGCATCGGCGGCCGGTGGTACGGGCTGGGGTTGCTGCTTGGCTTCCTCCGCCTCACGCGCGGCCTGGACGACCGCCTCGCGGGACTGCATCTCCTTCACGCGGTAGGCGAGCATCGCTCCGTAGTTCTCGACGGGCCTCTTCCCGGACTCTCGGCGCGTCAGGTACATACGCAGCGCAAGGTCCAGGCTCCAGCCGGTGAGTTCGGCGTTCTGCACCAGCCAGGGGGCGAGGTTCGCGGCTCGCTGCGCTCCGGCGGCCCACGGGCCGGGGAGCTTCATGAGGAACTCGCGGGCAGCAGCGGCGGCTTCGGGGGCGACGTCCGGCCGCTGCTGCTTGTTCCGTCGCGACGGAGTCGCGGGCTTGAGGGGGCTGGGGGAGGTAGTTCCTACCTCCCCCTCCGGGGGGTGTGGGGGGGACGGCTTTCCGCTTTCCCTGTGAGGAGAAGCGGTGTGACCTGCGGGAACGCGCGTTTTCCCGCTTCGCCTGTCAGCGCTTCCCTTGTCAGCGCTTGCCTTGTGAGGAGAAGCGGTCTGACCTGCGGAAACACTGTTACTCACTGGTACCGCTTCGTCTGTGAGGGGAACCGGTAGGTCTGTGGGTGATTCGGGCATAGGCGGCGGGGTCCAGCCGGGGTCCGCGGCGGGGAACTCGTGGAAGGTGTAGGACACCTTGCCGAAGCTCCCGCCGTTGCCCTGAGTCCGATGAAGGAAGCCGGCTCCCCGTAGCCGCGCGACCGCTTCATAGACGGCCTTGCTGCCCACCAGCCCGTCACCCTTGCCGTTGGCGTTGCGAATGCCCTCGGCGCGCAGAGCGCCGACCAAGTCCTGAACGGTGAACTCCTTGCCGTCCTCGCACATGAACTGGACATGCATGATGATCAGGAAGTCGAGCGGGTTGGACAGGCCCGAGCCGTAGACCATGTGGCGGTAAAGAGGTACGGAGGGGCGAAGCGCTTGAGCGCGCGTGATCGAGGCGGCACCCTCGTCCTGGCGCGGATCCTCGGTCACACCGTCACCCCCGCCGCGCGGATGATCACGCTGCGTGTACTTGTCAGGGAGGCAGTGACTACGGGTACGCTGCTCACTGAGAACAGACCTGCTTTCGAGAGGTGGGACTTGTTCGATCCAGCGGGCCGCGAACCCGCTGTGGCGCTTGGGCGGCCGGTGATTCGTCACCGGCCGTTCGTGCGTTTCGAGAGCACGCTACTGGGTGATTGGTGCGGTATTGCCCCGGTTGGCCGCCTCATTGATGCCTGTTCTTCTCGGTCGGCTTGCGCCCCCGCCCGCCAGGTCGCGGGCGGTTTTGGAACTGCGCCAAGAAGACGCCGGTCTCCATGGTTCTGGTCTTGCCGGCCATCACGTAGGGCATCTGCTTGGGGCCGTCTCCGAAGGGCCAGTCCTCTGCATTGCGTGCGATGTACCGCAGGCCGTCAGCCGTGATGCTGTCGGCAAGGCCGAGCTTGACCAGTAGTTCGGCTCCGGTTCTGAAGGTCACGAATGGGGGCAGGTCGCACGCCATCAGACGGCCTCCCGCCGGGCAAAACTTCGACTGAACCGAAGTTTGGGTACGCTCATAACGAATCTCCTAGCTGGGGGTTCACATGGCCGTTCGTCTTCGCAGGGCAACGACCATGAGGGCGGTCGGTCGGTCTGGTAAACCGGCCGGCCGTCATACACGTAGGGCTAACGGCAGACGTCTACTCCATGGCACTCGTCCTTTCCGCCAGGGCCATCAGGTCCGCCGGGGCACTGGGCCCCGCCACCAGGACCAACTCCTTGATGGCGGCACGGACAGCGGTATGGGTACGAACGGTCTCCGGGGAGATCTCTTCTGCGCGCAGCAGACAGTGGGTGGCGTCGCCCGTGTGGCGCCGCTGCGCGTGTGCTCGCCCCAGGTCCATCAACAACCTCCCGCGGCGCTCGGGTGACAGGGCCTCGGCGTCGATGCTCTGTCCGATCTCGAGCGCTTCCCCCGCGTCTCCCAGATCGACGGCTGTAGAGACAGCCTGGATCTCCACGTTGGCGGGACCGAACTCGAGGTTGTAGTCGTTCCGGTTCCCGCCGAGTCGCTCGGCCACTACTCGGGCCTTCTCGATCTCCTTCTTCGCCTCGGCGCGCTGACTGCACCGTGCGTGCACCAGAGCCTTGGCCAAGTGGAGGGAACCCAGCACGGACAGCCCTTCGGGCGGCAGGCCCGTAAGCCGGCTCAGCGCGTCGACTGCCGTGCTTGCCGCATGCTCGGCCTCACCCGTGTACCCCAGCCGGACGAACGCGTGAACCATCCGGTACACGCCTGCGCAAACCAGGTACGCGTCTCCAGACATTTCCGCCGCGGCCACAGCCCTGTCGGCAGACACCCAGGCAGAACGACCGTCGCCCTGCCTGGCAAACGCCGCCGCCAGCGCCTGGTAAGACCTTGCCAGCAGCCGGTACACCCTCGCGCGATCCCCAGAAGGCGCGGCGCGTACCGAGTGCTCCAGATCAGGGATCAGAGCAGTTACCAGCTCGCTGATCTCTGCATGCCGACCCTGGTGCGTCAGCTCCCAGATCTCATCGACTCGTCTGTCGAGTTCCTCGAGATCTATGCGCTCCCACGCCGACTCGTCCGGCTGAAGCAGACTGTCCAGCGCAGGGTGACCGGCGATCACAAGCCGTGCGGCATCAAGGTCGTTGGCCTCAACCTCCGCAAGGCTGGGCGGTGCGACGGGAACCGGCGCGCTGGGATCCAGAGCCTGTGTCGGTACCCCCAAAGCATCGGCGATCTCCTGGAGCACATCCATGCGCTGTACAGGCTGGATCCCGCGCTCGACCTGTGACATCCAACTTGACGTTCGCCCATTCAGCATGGCGGCCAGCTGCTGTTGAGTCAGGCCACGGTCTTTACGCAGGTCAGCGACACGTTTACCGAACGCCCGGTCTCTCTGGTCGACTTCTTTGCCGGTTCGCTTACTCATGTCGCCTCCGCAGCCGGCCTCTTGCCGGTCATCTCGTTCAGGAATTCCACCTCAGTGCTGATCAGGTACTGCTCTCGCTCGCGCAGCATGAGCTTGGTGTGCTCCTGCGCTTCGTGGGCCTGGAACGCGTCGTAGTCGGCGTACAGCTCGTAGAAGACGCGCACCAGCGGCTCGTCCTCGGGGACGTGCACGACGTAGACCAGGGTTCCTGGCTCGTTGCGGATGCCCTCCAAGGCTCGGTTCACGAGGGCGTCGAACTGCTGAGCTGCGTCGGCGTCGCGAGTGGTGAACCGCACCGCGAGTGCGTATCCGCTCGTCAAGGCTCCTCCTTGTTTCGTCATGCGCACAGTCTCACACTAAGTCTAAATGTGCTAGCTGACACGACAACTTTCAGTTGGGGTTGACCTAGCAGTAAAAGTGCGCGTACTGTCGGTCTCGTCGCCACGAGAGCGGCAGCAGAAAGGGCCCGGTGTCCTACCACCGGGCCCCAATGCAGACCCACCTACCTGCGCAATCAGGAGGGACGATCCACGATGTCAAAGGATCGCACAAACAGTGCCACTGGTACACGCCAGGCACACCCGGCCGGTTCCAACCAGGCCATGAACTCGATCACCGCGTCCGCCGGGTGCGAGATGGGTGAAGCGCTGAGGCGAGTGGTCGCCCAGCAGGCCGGACCGCGCCGGGCCGGCGTCGTCTACGACAACACCGACGGCACGCTCCGCTCCGAGATCGTGTTCACCGCCCCGGCCCGCGGCGACGTTCTGCGCCGCACCCGCAGCCTGCACCCCCGCTCCGACGCACTCACATTCCTCGCCGACACCGAAGCAGCTGCCGCCGCGTCAGCACTGCTGCTGGAGAACGCCTACCGGCAGCACCAGCAGAACCTGGACCGCGTCGACCGCGCCCGCCAGTCCCTTCTCCTGGCACCCACGACACATGTCGTGATCTGCCCGCCGCCCGTCCCGTTCACCGGCATGACCACCATGGACCAGGAACAGCCGGTCCCGCCGCCGGCCGACGACTTGCAGATCGTCAAGACAAACCCCGAGCAGCCCGACCTCCACGAAGGTCTGGCCCGCATCGTCCGGGTCGACGACGTGACCGAGGCGTCGAAGATGTCCGGGCTGCTGACGACCGCTTCCGGCCGTGACGTGCGGTGGACCACCGCCGCGTCCTACGCGGACGCATTGGAGGAACTGTTCACCGGAGTTCCGGCCGTCGTGCGGGGCTTCTTCACCAGCGCCAACGACTTCGTGCTCACTCTCATTCGGGCCGCGTCCCGCGAAGAGTGGAACGTGCCGGACGCCGGCCGCGAGGACCTGATGGTCCTCGGCCAAGACGCCGTCACGGAGGCCGCCCGCATCCGGAAGGGTCTCCTGCGGATGTATGGCCCGGCCTGCCAGCTGTGCGAGGTCATCATCTCCAAGTCGCGGGCGGCCGTGTGGGACAACGGAGACCGGATGGTTCTTGTCTGCCACCCGTGCAAGGCGCGACGGAAGACCCTGGCCGACGACGGAACGGTGAGCCCCGTCCTGAAGGCGGTCGCGTGATGGATGTCAACGACCTGCACGCCCTCAGCCTCCTGGCCCAGCTCCAGCGCCTCACCGACGGCACGGAGACCGCCGTACGGATCACCCTCCGGAACGCGGCCGGCGAGTACATCGGCGAAGCGCCGCTCCCCGCCGACGCGGTGAAGTCCTTGACCGACGCGACCGAGGTCATCGCCGACTACCGGCAGGCCAACCCCCCGATCCCGTACACGCTCACCGGCAGCACCGACGGGACCGCCCCGGAACTCGACATCGCCGACCTCCCGGCCGGGGGCTCGGACCTTCGGATCTTCGACGAGACCGTGACGGACCTCCACCCGGCCGGAATCGCCGAGATCGAGGACCACTTCGAGGGGGTCGACCCCGGTTCGTACCTGGCGGACGTCTTCGCCGCCGACAGCCCCGACGCCGCGCAGGCAGCGTTCGAGCAGATGGTCACCGGCGAATGGGACGGCGAGCTGTGATGCGTAACCCCATGGGCCCCGTCCACACCCCCGGCAACGCAGTGCCCCCGCTCGACGACGACCTCGACGGAGTCCTCGAGGACATCAGCAGCATCCACGCCGGCCTCGACCAGATCCGCGACGGCATCCGTCACCTCGCCCTCGATCGGCTCACCGCCGACCAGACCCAGATCATCCTGTCCGCGCTCGCCGGATCCGACGGTGCCGACATCCTCACCGGCCTCGCGCTCCTCGTGCAGCGCCTGACCGACGCCGACACCAACCCCGCTCTCCGTGGCCTGCCCCTCGCCTTGCAGAAGACCGTCCGCCACCTCGGCGAGCAGCACAGCCACGAACTCAACTACCCCGACCGCCAGCCCCTCGCCGACGCCATCGGCCTCATCGACCAGGACAACTGACCATGCCCGACGACAGGAAGCCCCGCCCGAACCCGATCACCGACACCCCGGCCACCAACGCCGCCTGCCAGCGCGACTACCAGTCCGGCAGCGACGTCCGGCAGGTGGCCGCGAACCAGCAGAGCTTGCAGAACGCCAGGAAGCCTCGCCGCTGACCACCCTCCCCGCGCGGTGTCCGGCCGCCGAGCCGACAGACGGCCGGACACCGCCCCACCCCGGCGCTGGCCTCGCTACGGGGCGGCACCACCGACCACCCCCGCGGTGGTGCCGCCCCGAGCACGACCAGACCACCCTCCCCATCACTTCCGGAAGGAGCCCACCGTGGCCAGCAACCTCCCCGAAGGCACCACCCCTGACCGCCCCTGGCAGACCTTCAGCAGCGCCTCCCTCAAGACCCGGATCACCGACTACGCGAAGACCGCCCAGACCGCCCGCAGCGTCGGCCGCCACGACATCGCCGACGCCGGCCACTCCGAGATCGACGCCATGCTCACCGAACTCGACCACCGGAAGAACGCCGCGAACACCAGCCACTGGCACTGGACCACCGCACAAGCCCGCGACCACTTCGACCAGGAACACGCCGGCATCCCCCACGAGCAGTGGACCAGCACCGACTACGACACCTGGACCAACCTCCACCTCAAGGACGCCGCCTGATGCCCACCGTCGAGACCCGCCGAACCGGCGCCGAGCCGACCGAGACCGAAACCTCCGAGACCATCCGCTACACCGCCGACGTGGTCACCACGACACCGGACGGCCACGTCCTGCTGATCGAACGGGACTGGCCCCCGCACCAGGGCGCATGGGCCTTGCCAGGCGGCCACGTAGACGTCGGGGAGACCTCCCGGGCCGCCGCCGTACGGGAACTGCTGGAAGAAACCGGCGTCCGCGTAGACCCCGACCACCTGCGCCAGATCGGCGTATGGGACCAGCCCGACCGCGACCCGCGCGGCAGGTACGTCACGGTCGCCTACGCGGTTGTCGTCCCCGCCAACACTCGAATCGTCGCCGGGACCGATGCTCGCACCGCCCGCTGGTGGCCCATGGACACCGTTCCGCCCCTGGCGTTCGACCACGCCAGCATCCTCAACGCCGCCACGGCGTCACCTTCCCCCGTCGACCACTGACCAGAAAGAGAACCCTCGTGACCAGCCGAGAGAAGGCCGAGAAGGCCACCCAGCAGTACCTCGAGACCGTCCGCGCGAACAAGGCCAAGGCCGACCAGAACGGCGGCGACCCGGTCATCAACCGCGACGTCACCGACGCCGAGCGCCTGGTCGCCGCGTTCAAGCGAGCCACCGGCCTCTGACCCGGCCCGCCCTGTCGCCACCAGGCCCCCACGGCTGGTGACGGCAGAGAGGCCCGGACCAGCCGAAGCCCACGACGCAAGGAACCCACATGGCCAGCAGCGACAAGCACGAAGCGATCGACCAGGAACTGGCAGTCGAGGCCGACCGCATCGCCACACAGATCGAAAACGGCGCCATCACCACCCCCGACTCCCTGCGAGCCGAACTGGAGACCTCCGTCATGGAAGCCCGATACCGGGCCTCCTGACCCGGCCACCCCCCGGCCCGCTCCCGCCCACCCGTGAAAGGACACCGATCCCCGTGACCACCACCCCGGCGACGACCTTCCCCTGGCACACCGACATCAACATCAACGGCCAGCCCTACCCCACCCGCCACCCCGTACCCGACTACGGAGACGACAGCCGCGCCTACCTCGGCGACATCACCCACCCCCAGCGCGACCACCTTCGTGCCACCCACGAAGCCGCCCACGCCATCGCCTCCCTCATCGCCGGCGGCCACATTCACTACGCCAAGATCACCCCCACCTGCGAGCTGGTCAACGCAGCACTCGCCGACACCGGCATCGTCAGCGGCGCCGTCTTCAGCTGCAACTTCACCGACGGCCAGGCCGTCGCCGTCTACCTCGCCGTCGGCGAACGAGCCGAAGACCACTGGCTCCACCAGCACAACCTGTGGACCCCCACCCGAGCCGTAGGCGTCGAACTCGGCGCCTACGGCGACCGCCGCCGATTCTTCGCCCTCAACCCGCACTTCGGATTCGGCACCGACCACAACGACTACCGCGTCGTCCACGATCTCGCCGACCAGCTCATCACCCGCCATTGGGACGCCATCACCGCAGTAGCCGACGTCCTCGCCACCCAGCTGCACCTGACCGGCGATCAGGTCGCCGAACTGGCCCAGCTCCCGAACGGCACCCACTCCAGCACCTGCACCGGCACCCCCGCCTCCTGACCCGAAAGGAAAAACCGCCCATGCTCTCCCAGGTACAGCACGCGGTCGAGCAGACACCCGTGGAAGCATGGGCCGCCCTCCTCGCCCTGGCCACCCTCGTCTTCGGCTACCGGATCGCCTCCAAAACCCGCATCCGCTCCGCCGACCGGAAGCCCCGCGACAAGAAGAAGCGGCGCACCCTCATCGGGTTCACCGGCATGGGACTCGTCGTCCTCCTCGGCTTCGGCCTCTCCGCGAACACCTCAATCGTCTTCGCCGAGGCCCGGCTGCACATGGTCGCCCCGTGGACTCTGACAGTCGGTCTCGCACTCGAGGGCATTGTCCTCGGCCTGACGCTGTACTCGTGGGCGTTCGAGGACAAGGGCACGGCGCGCGCCGCGTACCTGCTCGTCATCGCACAGGCGATCGGCGCCCTGGAGGTCGTCAGGTTCCAACACGAGGACATCGGCACGGCAGCCGTCCGGATCGTCGGCCCCGTGATGCTCGCGTACGGCCTGCACAAGATGCTCGGTCTCGAGACCAAGCTGAAGAAGATCGAGATCACGTCCGACGGGATGCTGGCCCGCGCTTGGCGCGACCGCATGAAGCGCCTCGAATCCCGACTCGGCATCGGCTCCCGCGGTGCCGACGCCCACTCCATCAGCCGCCGCAACGCCCAGGACAAGCTCGTTGCCCTCGCCACGCTCGGTAAGCCCTGGTACATGCCGAAGCGCCGCTACACCAAGGCCCTCATGCGCGCTGGCGACGCCTCCTTCCAGGGACTCACCGACACTCTCGACGAACTCGGCATCGAGATGCGCATCACCTCGCGCATCGACCGCATGGGCGCCTTCGCCAACCTCCCCGACCGGGACGAGGACTACGTCCTCCGCTCCCTGCGCCCCACTATCGGAACCCAGGGCGCACCCAGCATCGCGCCCGACGACATAAGCGCTCTGACCAGCGAGGGCGCAGCAGGGCGCACCACGGGACGCGAGGAAGGCGCGCCCGAGGCGAACCCGGGCGAGGCGCAGGCGAGCAAGAGGCCCGAGGCAGGCGAGACGGACCGGCGCAGGCTCGCGTTCGACCTCTACTTCGACCTCCGGGGCACCGGCCCGGCTCCTTCTCAGAACGCCTTCGAGAAGGCATGGCGCGACGCCGGATACGGGCTCAAGACCGACGACATCCGCGCCCTCTACAAGGACATCCACACCCGCGTCACCGGTAACAACCAGTAACCGTCTAAGGAGTTCCCGATGAACACCCAGAACCCCAACGCTGCCGCCCGGCCTCACACCGGCCACATGACCAACTGCGAGGGCTACCAGCGCCTCCCCGTCCAGGAGACCGCCCCGGTCGCGCACATGGCTGCCGCCCTCTTCCACCTCGAGCAGGCTGTCGTCACCGCCGACCAAGCCGACCAAGCGCGCTACCTGACCGGCAACGCCGACCTGATCGAGCAGCAGTTGGGACGCCTCCGCGACATCGCGAGCAGGAGCCCCCTGAAGACCAATCCCACCACCTGGACCGCGCGCACCGTCGCCGAGGCCCAAGACCTCCTCGACGCGGTCAAGGACCGCCTCGAGTCCGGCATGAAGGCCGCCTACCCCGGCCGTGGCCCCGTCGCCCGCCTGGGACCCGCCCGCGAAACCCCGGTCGGCCTGACCATCACGTTCGACCCCACCCACCTCGACCAGATCGCCAACGAGCGGAGCCTGTTCGACGAGCAGGTCAACGGCGGCTAACCCCCTTGCGACCAGTGGAAACTTCCGGAAGGAGCGGCCAGCACGTGGCCCAGAACCAGATCGCCGAGACCGGGACGCCGCCAGCGTCCCGGCTCCTCGGCCGCCCCCACCCCGTACAGCGCCCGGCACCGGCCCCCCGCCCGGTCGTGGCGCCGGTGCCGGTGCCCGACATGCCCCCGCGCAGCCACCGCCTCCTGCCCCGCACCCTCCGCACCCTCATGACCGGCCTCGGCTGGTGGCACGAACCCGTACCCCGCGCACCGTCCGCGCACCTCGAACAGACCATCGCCGTCCTCAACCACTACGGCTGGTGCCGGATCAGCGACTTCTCACCCACCGGCCGCATGTGCATCCGCGGCGCCCAGGCCCTCCTCGAAGCAACCGGCCACGTCACCCCCGACGCCCGAGCCCGAGCCGTCCGCTACATGCAGGACACGCTCGCCGAACACGACATCACCCTGCCGTTCTACGTGTGGAACGACCTCCCCGACCAGGAATTCACCAACGTGCGCGCCTTCCTCAACGTCGCCGCACGCAAAGCACAGAAGAACGGAGAATAAGCAAATGCCCGCCCACGACGACGAATTCGACCGTCTCATGGCCCGCGAATTCCATACGCAGCCTGCGGAAACCATCGACCCCTACCCGTACGGCGCCCCCCAGCAGCCCATAAACCCGGGCCTCACCAAACGCGGAAAGGCCGCCCTCGCGATCGGCGCCACCGTCATCGCCGGAGGCGGACTCCTCGGCTGGCAGCACTACACCACCCAGCAGGCCGCCAGCGAAGCGAAGGCGCAGGAAATCGCCCTCAAGCAGCAGGAACTGCGCCTCGAGGAACTCAAGGAAATGAACCGCGTCAACGCGGCCAGCCAGAAAGCCCGGCACACCGCCGATAACACGCGCCAGCAGCAGATCGACGCGTGCGTGAAATCCAACAAACCCCTGGTCAACAACCAGCCCGGCGTCACCTACCGGAGCGTTGTCGACGACTGCCAGACCCAGTACGGCACCACCGAGAACAGCAGCATGCAGGCCGCAGCCTCCACCCAGACCGCCACCACCGGTGCCGACAGCGGAGGCGTCAACAACGGCCTCCTGCTCGGCGGCGCGGTCCTCGCGGCCGGCCTCGTCATCGCTGCGAAGAAGGCCACCCGCAGTAACCCTGCGTAGTTACCTACCACTCACCTCCCAGCTCAACAGAGCCCGATCTTGACCCCCAGGCGCCGCCTGAACGGCGCGTTCGGGCTGGGAGGTGAGTAGTAGGTAACTCCACACAGTGAGGAGCGTTGATGGCGACCGATACGATCCCCGCGGCCGTTCCGGCCCCGGAAGACCCACCCAACCCGAACATGCCCAGCAGCCCCCAGCCCGGTCTGCTGGCCTCCATGCTCGCCCCCGTCGACCCCGCCCGGCCGGCCTTCGACCTCTCCGCCCCCACCGCTGGCACCACGGGCGGGGACGCTTCCACGCCGAGCACTTCCGACGCCTCCAGCGCGGCCTACCACGGCGACAGCGAAGCAACGGCAAATGACGGAACTGGCGCGCGAACCATCGAGAAGAAAGGGATTTGGCGGGCGTGGCTGCTGGCCGGGGCCGCCCGCTGGGGGAAAGGCGGAGGAGCCCATAACAAGCGTCTCGACCTGGCGAAAGCGAAAGCCCAGGCGCGGCAGGTGAAAGAGACCCGGCAGGTCACGGTAAACCGCTCCGGCGGACTGCCGGGGAAGCCGTCAGCAGCGAACGGAGCGGGCGGAAAATCCCTGGGCAGCAAAAGCGCCGGAATTGGGCCTGTGAAAGAGCCGCGCAATTCCAACGGGAACCAGCAAAAGGGCTCGTCAGGACGGTCCGGGGCCAACGGGGCGTCAGGCTCGGGAGGCGGAAACGGCCGTGGGTCTGGAGGGGGCGGATCCAGCAGCGGAAACAGCAACGGATCTCCGCGCCCGAAGAACCCCAAGAATGGCGGCGACGGGGGGTCTCCGAAGCTGTCCAAGGGGAACGACGGCAAGGCCGGGGCGAGCGGCTCGTCCGGCGGCGGTTCCGGGAGCGGGAAGAACGGTGCTGCGGGGCCGTCCGGGGCCGCAGGAAAGGACGGTGCCGGTGCGGGCGGCAAGGGATCCGGTTCCGGCTCGGCCTCTGACGGAAAGGACGGGAAGAGCGGCAACGGGCCCCTCGCGAAGGGCGGCACCGGCAAGGACAGCAAGCCGTCTGACGGCCCGTCCGGGAAGACCCCCGGGGCGAAGGGCGGCCCCGGCGCGGACGGATCGCCCGGCAAGGCCAGCGCCGCAGGCCCGGGAGGAACCGGCACGGGCCCGTCCGGCAGCAGCAAGGACAGCAAGACCGGCAAGCCGGACCCGCCCGGGACGCGGCCGCCGACCGGAGAGCACGCCAAGGAGCACAAGGGAAAGCCGTTCTCCACCCGCGAGTCCCGCGAAGCCGGATACCGCGACGGGACACGCGCCGCCCGCGCGGTCGCCCACGTCAAGGCGTACAAGGACGGCGTCAAGGACGGCTGGGACGACACCAGCGAGGCCGCCGAACGGGACAAGGACCGCCTCGACAAGGCCCACGCAACGCGCAAGGCCGAACTCCAGGGAAGCACCCAGGGCCAGGCGGTCCAGATCGAAGACGACAACGAACCGATGGAGGACCCGTTCATGTCGCAGGCGACACCGATCCAGGCGCAAGGCATCGACGCGAAAAAGATCACCCTGGGGGAGGGCTTCCTGAAGCCGTCCGTCACGCGCGGAGAGCTTCGCCGCTTCAAGGACTACGAAGGCCGACTGGAGGCCCGGATCGACGGCCTGTCCAGGACCGCGGAAGCGACCAAGACCCTGGCCGCCCAGGCCCGCGAGCAGGCCGGCGACTGCCAGAAGCTCGCAGAGGAAGCCAAGGGAGTCAAGGGCGGAGAGAAAGTCGTCGGCCAGCTCCAGAAGCTGGCCGACCAGGCGAAAGCCCAGGCCGACGAGGCGAACGAAGTCCACAAGCGCGCCGCCAAGGCCCACGACTTCGCGAAAGCCGTCCTGTCCAACGTCCAGACCCGCTACGCCCCGCTGTACCAGGCAGTCGTCGACTCCGACGAGACCAAGCCGGCCGAGCTGAAGTTCTACGCCGACCGAGGCGTCACCCCGACCAGCACCGCGCTCGCGGCCTGACCCGAAGGAACCCGATCACCATGAGCAGCGACCTCACGTACAAGGCCCTCCAAGCGAAGGTGACCACGCTAGAGAAGAAGGTCTCCCGAAACGCCGACGACATCAAGACGGCAGCAAAGGTCATCGACGCGGAGGCCACAGAGTCCAGCCGGGAGTCCGACCAGATGGCCGCGAAGTCCGTCGACAGGGACACGGTGGCCGACTCCCACGAACTTTCCAAGGTCATCAAGGGATTGTCCGACGGGATCCTGACCTACGCCGCCAAGGCACTGGACACCGCCAAGCAGGCCAAAGCAGCAGGAGACCAGGCCAAGTCCACCCACGGCGGCTTCCAGGAAGCCTTCGACCGGTCCACCGTCGACGGCCTGGAAAACGTCTCCCGCGACTGGTTCGAGCAGGCATAGCCCCTCGCAGGGCGGGGCCAGGAGGCACCCCGGCCCCGCCCTTCTTATCCGCAGGCCATACACAACCCGCCCAGGAGTATCCCCATGACCACGCCCACGACCACCACCCGCCGCGCGGCAAGCACCGAACGCGGCATCGCGTTCGTCACCTCCGCCGCCCCCATCGCCACCGGCATCATCGCCCCGTTCCTCGACGGCGGCGCCGCGTTCACCGCGGCCATCGCCTACGGCGGAGCCGCCGGCTTCATGGCCGCGAACTACATGAACCGCCTCCCGCCCGGCCTCACCGACAACCTCCCGGCCGGCGACATCGTCCACGCCCACCGCTCCCCGATGTTCATCTCCACCCTCACCACCGGCATGTCCCTCGGCCTCGGCACCCTCCGAGGCCTCGAAGGGACGGACGCCCTCATGGCCGGCATCCTCAACCCGGCATCCATCCCCGGCATCGTCTCCATCGGCTGGTGGGCCGCCGTCGCCCTCGTCCCCTGGAAGCTACGCAAGGTCCTGGCCCGCAAAACCCAGACCCGCCGCACCACCCACCCCCACGCCGGCACAGCCGACACGCCCGGCAAGCCCGCGACCATCGCTGACGCCATCGTCATGGCATGGGGACGGCACATCTCCAACCCCACCAACGGAGCCCACAAACACCAGGTCCTCGCGAACGTCCTCGCCTACACCGACCCCGCGACCGGCAACACCGTCCGCTGGACCGGCACCATCCTGGCCCCGGCAAGCCGCAGCGTCTCCGTCTCCAAAGACACCGTCTCCTCCGTGTACAAGGTCCAGCCCGGATGGGTCGACATCATCCCCGGCGACCATGCGGGAGAAGCCCGCATCGAGGTCAGCATGAAGGCCCCCGCGAAGCTGGACCCCTCCACCCTGGAGGGCTCCTGGATGAAGTACGTGGCCCGCCCTGGCGGCCTGATGGCGAAGACCCACCTGGAGAACATCACCGACGACCCGAACACCGGTGGCCAAGCCGCGTACATCGTTGCCGACGAAGACCTCGACATTCTCAAAGCCCCAGACCGGAACGAACTGGCCGGCGCCATGCGCACCTCGCCCCTGCTGATCTCCTACGAGCCGCTCTCCACCAACCCCCGCAAGGCCATCATCCGCACCATGAAGGAGAACCCTCTCGAGAAGGGATTCGACTTCCCCGGCCTGGACGCGCTGAAGGCCACCAAGGGCGGCCGCGTCCCCATCGGTAAGATCATCTCCGGGCACCCCTCCTACTTCCCGATGTTCGACCCCGTCCTCGGCGCCCTACACCTCGTCATCGCCGGGACCACCGGCTCCGGAAAAGGCGGCGCAGTCCAGGTCGTCGCGCTCGGCTACCACGCGAACGGCGCCGCGATGATCTACGGCGACCCGAAGGGTGCCTCCAACCCCGCGATCCCCAAGATGGCCGCATACTCCGGCCTCCAGGAGTACGGCGCCCTGGGCGCGCTCCGCGTCTCCTACGCCGTCTACCAGCACCGCAAGCACGAAGCCGCGAAGTACGAGCTGAAGAACTTCCAGCCCTCCAAGATGCGCCCCTGGTGCCCGACGATCCTGGACGAGGCGAACCAACTGCTCGGCCCCAACGTGCCCAACCGCAAGGAGTCCGTCCACATCGTCAAGAAACTCACCGGCGAGGGACGCTTCATCGGCATGCCGTTCGTCCTGATCAACCAGGTCGTCAACCTCGACCAGATCGGCAGCGAGCAGGCCATCCGCGCCAACCTCATCAACGGCGGAGCCTGGCTCATCCTCCGCACCGACTCCGGACAGACCAACCTCGCCGATCTACCCACCGGCTTCGAAGGCATCAACCCCGCCGACATCCCCGCCGTATGGAAGTCCGACAACGACTCCCTGATCTACGACCCGGACATCCCCGAACACGACCCGCGCCGCACCTTCGGCCTCGGCTTCATGGCCGCCCCCGGCGGCCGGCCCGCCATGCAGCGCATCTTCACCCTCGAGGACGCCACCCCGCACATCGACACCGACCAGATCGCCGTCCCCGAAGACTTTCCCAACTGGGACGACGCCACCCTCGAGGAGATCGCCAACACCCCAGTCCCCGGCTTCGATGAAGACGGCAACGGAGACGACCCGGACGACTCTTCCGCGCCGAAGTACATCAACGGGATCGACCTGCCCAAGAAAGAGCCCAGCGCGGAAGACAAGGTCATCCAGGCCCTCCGGGAGAACTCCGACCCCATGCACCTCGAGGCGCTCGACGGCGCCGACCTGGAGCCGGACGACTACGAGATCCAGTACATGGACAAGACCACGCTGCTCCAGCAGACCGGACTCAAGGAGACGACGCTGTCCAACACCCTCGCCCGCCTCGTCAAGGAGCAGAAGATCCACCGGCCGCAGGACGGGACCCGCGGCACATACGGACTGGGCCCGACACCAGCGCCCAACGAGTAACCCTGGGGCCGGGGCAAGGCAGCCCGGACAAACCCCCGATCCTGTACCACTATGGAAGAGCACGGCCCGGGACCGGTGTTCTACTCCGAGTACTCCGACTCTTCCTGCGTCCCCGCGCCAGCAAGAACCCCGGGCCGTGCAACAAGACCACCACCCGAGCCCCACACGGCACCCCCGGCCGTACGGGGTTCCCTCGGCCCCGCCAGATCCCCCGAGCTGGCGGGGCCGACCCGTCCGAAGAACCCCCGCGACTGCGCCCGTCGTGTCCCGCCGTACGGGAAACCCGCCTCCGACCAGCCGGCCGCGTCAAAAGTGCCAGAGGTGCACGACCGCCGAGCACCCCAGCACCAGCGGACCGGCCCCCACCGGGACCCGCGGCTACTGCTTCTTCACCGGCTTCCACGTCCCGCACTGCTCCGACTTGAACAGCTCACCCGCCCGGACCGTCACCGTGATCCGCCGCGCCTGTGTCGCGAACTGATTGTCGATAATCTGCCCGTCCTCCGATGTCCGCTCCCAGTAGCAGTCCGCGAGCGCACCCACCGTCCGGTACGTGCCCGCCGGCATCACCAGCACATCCGACTCGGCGTCCGCCGGGCCCGGCTTCCCCTTCACCTCGTACTCCCCGGACCCCACCCAGCGTTCGTAGTCACCCGACACCGCCTCCTTCACCACGGCCTCCCACTCCGGGCACAGCTTCGGAACCCCCGCCAGCAGCACCGCCTCCCCGTCGCCGTCCAGCACGCCGCTCTCCGCCAGCCACTGAGGCCGAGACGAACTGTCCGCCGCGCTCTCCGGCAGCGACTCGCATATATCTGCCACGAAGTCCGACGCCGCCGGATACAGGTCGTCCACCACCCAGCCCTTCTCGGCGGCCAGCCGGTCCACATCCCCCTCCGGCGTCGCCGGGAACGACTCCTCCTCCGACTCCTCGGCCGCCGGCCCCGACGACTCCGGCACCGCCGCCGGCGAACTCTCCTCCCCGGCCGGCCCCGGCCCCTCCGAACCCCCGCTCGAGCCCCCGCAGCCCGACACCAACAACACCGCCGCCACCACGACGGCCCCCACCCCGCTCACATGTCTCATGCCGCGCATCGTGACAGCCCGCCCACCGCCGGGGGAAGAATCCCGCCCGCATCGTGGATCATCGGTTACAGGCGCGGGGCCACACCAATATCGAGCGGGAGCCCCCACCGCCATGCCAGCCTCCAAATCCGAACAAGCCGAAGTCGCCGCCCGCCGCGCAGAACTGATTCGCCTGCGCCGCGCCGGCGTCCGATTTGAAGACCCCCGCATCCTCGGCCTCGGCTACACCAGCCGCGGCGCCGCCAGCAAAGACTTCATCCGTGCCATCGAGGAACGCCGAGACGAGCAGGCCGCCGAAGCCAGCGTGTACCGGCAGGAGGCGAACGAACGCCTCGAAGCGCTCCTCGAAGCCCACTGGGAGGACGCCACCGCCGGCGGCGACACCAAGGCCGCCGAGCTCGTCCTCAAGCTCATGGACCGGCAGGCCAAGCTGAACGGCCTCGACATGCCCGCCAGGACCGAGTTGTCCGGGCCCGACGGGGGAGCGGTCCCTGTCGGCCCGGTCGCGATCGCCGAGCTGCGCAACCTCATCCGCACCGCCGGTGAACCCGACCTCGAGGACGACGTCCTCGAGGACCCGTACGACGCTGATGACGGCGACACCACCGATGAAGACGACTGACCCGCCCCTGGCCCACGACGCGGCAAAACACCAGCCCGACGCCGACGCCGACGCCGACGTCGTAGACGAGGCGGAGGAATTCCTCGAACTGGTTACGCAGTACCGGCGTCTGAACCGTGCCCAGCGACGCCGTATCGCAATCGCCGCCAGCCCCCAAATACGGACCCTGCTCGCCGGCGTCGAACGGGACATGGCCCTCAAGCGGTCCCCGGGCGCCATGTCCGCGATCCTCACCGACGGCAAGGAGAAACAAGCCCGGCACCTGGACCTCATCGACCAGGTGTTCCGCGACATCGCCGCCGGCCGCCCCCGCAAGGTCCTCATCACCATGCCCCCGCGGCACGGGAAGTCCCGCCGCGCCGCACGCTGGGCACCCCTGTGGTACCTATCCCGGCACCCCGACCACCGAGTGATGATCGCCTCCTACTCCGCCGACCTCGCCGACGACCACGGCCGGTGGATCCGCGACGCCATCAACACCTACGGCACCCAGCTCAGCCTCGCCCTCCACGCCGGCTCCAAAGCCGCCAACCGCTTCGACCTCGCCGCCCCCGACACCGGCGACCGCCTCGAAGGCGGGCTCGTCACCGCAGGCGTCGGAGGCGGCCTTACCGGCAAAGGCGCCCACCTGGCAGTCGTGGACGACCCCATCAAGGACGCAGCCGATGCCGAATCCCCAACCATGCGCCGCCGACTCTGGGACTGGTGGACATCCGTCCTCAACACGCGCATCGAACCCGGCGGCTCGATCATCGTCATCCAAACCAGGTGGCACGAACAGGACCTCGCCGGACGGATCCTCGAAGGCGAAGACGCCTCCGACTGGACCATCCTCGACCTGCCCGCCATCTGCGACACCGAAGACGACCCACTCGGCCGGAAGATCGGCGAACCCCTCTGGCCCGTACGCTACGCCCGCAAAGCCCTCGAGAAGATCCGCCGCGCGGTCGGAGAACGCGTCTGGTGGTCCCTCTACATGCAGAAGCCACGCCCCCTCGAGGGCGGCATCTGGGAGTGGCCATGGATCACCGACAACCGCCTCACCCCCATGCAGTTCCGTGGCGTCGACCTGACCCGCGTCATCGTCGCCGTCGACACGGCAGGCGGAGCAGACGACGTCAACGACGAAACCGGCCTGTGGGCCGGCGGACGCGACCACGCAGGACAGCTGTACGTCCTTGCAGACAGGTCCGACCGGATGGGCGCAGACACCTGGGGCCACGCGGCCTGCCGCCTCGCCATCGAGCTACGTGCAGACGCCATCGTTGTGGAGTCGAACTTCGGCGGCGACATGGCCAAGCAGATCCTCCGGCAAGCATGGAAGGAACTCTCCGAAGCAGGTGAGACCGGCGGCATGCTGATGCCTGCCATCATCGAAGTGCACGCTAAGCAGGGAAAACGCCTCCGCGCCGAACCGATCGCACAGCTCTACGCCCAGGGCCTCGTCCACCATGTGGGCGAGTTCCCCCGCCTGGAGGGACAGCTTGTCACCTGGATCCCCGGCATGGACTCCCCAGACCGCATGGACGCCTGCGTACACGGACTCACCGAACTGGCAGATCCAGCAGCGGCATCTGTCGCTTCCAGTCCGTACCAGGATCTGAGACTTTCAGGACGCAGATGATGACGGATGAGTTCAACGTTCCCGCTGCTGAGGCAGGTTCGAGGATCCTAGGCCGACTATGCCAGGGCCCGCGAAATGCTTGGAGCAAAGTGGATTGCATCGCTATAAGCATGAGACATTGGCTAGCGCAACCAAAGGTACATGTATCAGGTTGTACATAAGGGTGGGCCGCCCCCTCACGGGGACGGCCCAGGTACGGACGGCCGGCTGGGGGCCGGGCCTCGTCAGCGACTCGCGATGTCGAGCAGCAACTCGATCACCGCGATGACGAGGGCCCAGAACGCCCAGTCCGGCCGTTCATCGTCTTCCATCACACCTCCTCCAGTCCGTCGTACCCCTCGCGCCGGACGACGCGAGGAGCTGCCCCATCCGGGCACGTGCACCGGAGTGAGCGGACTGGTGAGACTGAGTGAGACGTCCGTGGGGGACACTCTACGGCGCGTCAGACACCCCCTTGGAACGACGATTCGCGACCAACTCGTTGTTCTTGATATCAATTTCACCCGTTGGGGTGAATTCGGATGTGGCTGACCTGCGGAAACGTTCCGAAAACGCCTCGAACGAGAACCGAAGGAGATTCTTCGATCTTCCATTCGGATCAAACAAGGAGGGTCACCAAGGAAAAGCCGGAGGCATCCCCACCGGACCAAGCACGTACCCTGATCAACAGGCGCGGGGCCTACTCCGAAGGGATCCCTGGTGGGCCTCAAGTCCGTCATCGTGGACGCCTGGTCGTGGCTGAACTACAAGCCGATCTACAGCGACCCCACCCTCGGCATGCCGTACCGCCGCGCGTTCCCCGAAGCACACGCCTCCTGGGTGCCGGCCGCCGACGAACGCCGCCTCGCCGCGTACAAACTCCTGGCCGCCTACGACAACAACCAGGCCGCCGAGCTTGCCGAGATCCGCGACGGCGCGACCGCCCGGGAACGCCGCGAGTTCGGCGACCCCTCCATGTTCATCGACACCCTGGTGTCCAAGGTGCTGGGGGAGGGACAGACCATCGTTGTCCCCGGCGCCGAGCAGACCGGCACCGGCGACTCGACCGTCGACCAGGCCACCGCCGCGCGCGTCCAGGACCTCCTGCGGGACTGGGCCACCACCGAACGGCTGGCCATGCGCATGCTCCAGTGCGAACGCAAGGCCGTCGCGCTCGGAGACGGCGTCTACCGCCTCGCCTGGGACCCGGCCAAGCAGCGCGTCACGGTCCGGGTCACCGACCCCGGCTTCTACTTCCCCGTCCTCGGCGAAGATGCTGACGGAGGCGAGTTCCCCGACCGCGTCCACTTCGCGTGGGAACTCCCCGAGGACCCCAAGCGCGGCCTCAAGCCGCGGCTACGACGCATCACCTACGAGCTGGACTGGATCCGGCCCGCGACCGCGCCCGGCGTCGACCGCACGGGACGCGCGGTCCGCGCGCCCCTCATGTCCGACCCCGGCGAGAACGGCGAACCGCCCGCCCCGCTCCTGGGCCTCGGCGACACCCCGGACCCGGACACTGGCGTCATCACCCGCCAGTACGCGTGGAACGACGGCCCGTCCGCGCAGACCTGCTACCTCACCGATGCCACCTGGGACCTCGGCGACCTCAAGGGCCCGGTCGACGTCGACTCCCTCCCGCTGGACAAGGCCCGCTACGCCACCCGCGCCGATGGCGAAGTCCTCGACCGCCTCGACCTGTACATCGACTTCCTGCCGGTCGTCCACATCCCCAACACCGTGCCGCCCGCCGAGGAACACTGGGGGCAGTCCTCCCTTGCCAAGGCGTTGCAGGTGTTCGACGACCTTCAGGGCACCGACACCGACAGCAGCCGCGCGTCCGCCACGACCGGCTCTCCGATCCTCGGTCTGGCCGGGAAACGCTTCGAGACCTCCGGGAAGCGGGAACTGTCCGTCAGCCCCGGCATGGTCTTCGAACTCGGGGAGGGCGGCCGCATGGACACCCTCAACACGGCCCCGCAGCTCGCCGAACTCCGAAACCAGCGCCACGACCTCGCCGACCAGGCCGCGAACGTCGTACGCCTCCCGCCCGTCTCCCTCGGCACCGTCGACCCGTCCAAGGTGCCCTCCGGCTACGCCCTCGCCCTCTCCCTCGGCCCCCTCGACTCCCTCATCGCCGGAATGCGTCTCGCCCGCGCCGACAAGGAAGCCCTGCTCCTGAAGTTCGTGCAGCGCCTGAACCTCGCCGGCCAGCACCCCGACTGGGCCGGCATCACCCCACTGCCCGCCGAACTCGTCCGCGGCCCCTACACCCCCACAGACCGGGCCGCGATCCTCGACCAGGCCGTCAAGGGCGTCGAAGCCGGGGTCCTCTCCCTCGAAACCGCAGTACGGATGCTCGCCGACGCCGGCTACCCCGTTGACGACATCGACGAGGAGATCAAACGCATTCAGTCCCGCGCGTTCGCCGACGCCAAGGACCTCGCGGACGCCACCGGCTCGAGCGACGCCGTCGGCGACTTCCTCGGCATCGACATCACCCCCGACCCCGAACCGCCCGTCGTCCAGCTCCCCGGCCTACCCGGGCAGGCCGGCCAGACCGAAGACGACCCCGCCGGACCGCCCCTTCCGTTCTAGCGGTCGTCGCAACACCCCTGTTCAGGGGATGCGATGTCCTTCGAGATCCGACCCGCCAAGCAGCACTCCGGGAGCAAGCTGAGCCGGGAGCGGCAGGAATACTTCCGGCTCATGCAGCTGGGCTATGGCAACAAAGAGGCGAGCAAGCTCGTCGGCATCAACCCTCGGACCGGTCGTGAGTGGCGCAACGGCCGGCCCGAGGGACGCAAGAAGCGCCCGAGGCCAGCGCACATCGCGCAGGTGCCCTCGGGCGCTTCATCGCGTTTCCTGTCAGAGGCCGATCGGATCCACATAGCCGACCGGCTGCGGGAGAAAGCCACGGTCCGCGCTATCGCCGCCGAGCTCGGCCGCGCTTCTGGCTTCGGCGGCTTCGCCGGACTAGGAGGCGCGGCTGGCCGCTCGGGCGTTCCTCTTGGCCGCGGCTGCTGCATCCGCTGCCGCCGGATCGAGGAACTGGCGGACCGCTTCGCGGCTTTTGCCGGTGACTCGGATGATGTCGGCCTGGCTCCGGCCGGAGTCCAGGGCCGCTTGGAGCCGCTCGGCTCGGCGCTTGCGCAGCCCGGCGGTCGCCTCGGCGAGCTCGGCGTCGTAGTCGGTGAGGATCTTCAGGATCTCGTCATCGCTCATAGGCATACCCAGAGGCTACCACCCAGTCTTGGCCTAGACGGGCTTGACAATGTCAAGACTGTCTAGGCATACTGAAGTCACGAGGGAGCGGGAAACCCGCACCGAAACGGGACGCAAGCAGGGGAGACGGAAATGACTGAGATCACCTACCGCGCCGAGATCGTCACCGAGTGGGGCAAGCGGGTCGCCAAGATCACGACTGAGACCCGGGTGAACTGCGGCTACCCCGAGCACGCCACCGCCGCCCGCCTCCCGATCACCCCGGCTATGACCGGCGCCGACGTCACCGCCTGGCTCCGCAAGCAGGGTTTCCAGGCCGTCCGATGGGCGCGCGGCTCCCACACCGGCATCCAGCGCACCATGCTCACCAAGATCTGAGCCGACACAATCGAGGCCCTGGCCGGGATTCCCGGCCAGGGCCTCGATATGTTGGCGAACCAGCCAGTTCACCACCGGTGTTGCAACGACCCCTGGAATCCGCCGGGCAGGGGAGCGGGGGCAACGAGTGAGACGATCCGTGCTTTCCTTGACCTCAGGCGCGGGGCCTGAACTCTCCTTGGGAGGATCTGCCCTCATGCGTCGCCCCGCGCAGCACCACCGCACCACCCCCGCACACCCGGCCTGGACCCGCCCCTACACCGGCATCACCGGCCTCGCCGTGTTCTACAACTCCGGCGACACGCCCCAGGTGCCGAGCCCCGCCGACCTCGCCGCACGCACCACACCCCCCGCACCCGCCCCGCCGAGCGGAGGCCCGGAACCGCTGATCGACCGCGAAACCGGCCTCGCCATGACCCAAGCCCGCTTCAGCAAAATCATGACGCGGGAGAACGCCAAGGGCCGCAACGCCGCCTACCGGGAACTCGCCGAAGCCGCCGGCATCCCCTTCGACCCCGACAGCTTCGACGCCGGCAAGTTCGGCCAAATGTTCAAGGACGCGGAACAGGCCCGCCAGGCGCAGCTCAGCGAGGAGCAGCGCCGCACCGAAGCCGCCGCCGAACGGGAGAAGGCCGCCGAAGCCCGCGAGGCCGCCGCCGCCGAACGCGAAGCAGCAGCCGCCCGCCGGGACCGCGACAGCCTCATCCGCGCCGCCCTCGTGCGCCTCGGCGCCACCGGAGACGACCTCGACGACGCCGCCGCACTCCTCCGCGTCGCCGACGACGCCGACTCGACGGCCATCACCGAAGCCGCCGAGAAACTGAAGGAACGACGCCCCGTCCTCTTCGGTACGCCCGCCGCGCCGCCCGCGCTGCCGCCCGCCCCCGGCGGGGCCCCGGCCGGCGGACCGCCGCAGCGCACCCCCGCAGGCGGCAAGGACGCCATCACCCAAGCCGCCCGCCAGCGAGCCATCGCCATGGGCCTGCGCACCAACGACGCAGCCTGACCGACCACGCTCCACCCGCACCACCATTGGGACCACGCCCCGAACCCCCGTGGACGGCACCACGCAGGTGCCCTCACATACCGCGTACTCGCGAAAGGGGCTACGGCGTGGACATCCAGCCGTACACCACCACCGAGACCCTCGCCGTCGGCCGCCCGTGGCTGATGAGCATGCTCGGCATCGAAGCCAACATCAGCGTCACCCTCGACCTCACCGCGTTCGACGAGAACCTCCACTGGACCGAGGCGTCGAAGTACCAGCCCGAGCGGAAGCTCAAGTCCGGGATCCCCCTCGGGCAGAACGCCACGACCAAGCTGTACGAGCCGTACGCCGCCGTCACCAACGAAGTTCAGTCCGTCACGATCACCGGCGGCCCGACCGGCGGAACGTTCACGCTCACGTTCTCCGGGCAGACCACCGGCGCGATCGCCTACAACGCGACCGCCGCCACGGTGCAGACCGCCCTCGAGGCCCTGTCGAACATCAACCCGGGCGACCTGGCGGTCACCGGCAACGCCGGCGGACCGTACGCGGTCACCTTCGGCGGCGCCTACCTTGGCGACAACGTCGCCCAGATGACCGCCACCGCCTCCCTCACCGGCGGTACCACCCCGGGCGTCACCGTCGCCACCACCACCGCCGGCGGCACCCCCACCGCGTCCGACGGCACCCAGAAGTTCGCCGGATTCCTCTTCACCGAGGTGTCCTTCTACCCCGGCTCCACGAAGGTCGCCGCGCCGCTCATGGTCCACGGCCAGATCGACGTGCCGAA
Source organism: Streptomyces hebeiensis (assembly GCF_052983195.1). Taxonomy (NCBI): domain Bacteria; kingdom Bacillati; phylum Actinomycetota; class Actinomycetes; order Kitasatosporales; family Streptomycetaceae; genus Streptomyces; species Streptomyces hebeiensis. The sequence goes on along the minus strand of NZ_JBRKBE010000002.1, from coordinate 66,569 downwards.
GCTCCCCGTGGCCTTCGACCCGGCCGACGTCCCGGCCGGATCCAACACCCAGTTCGTCTACAAGATCTGACCAGGAGACGCCACCATGCCGAACGACATGCTGGAGCTCCTGCTCCGCGACATCAGCCCGACCGAGATCCAGGCGTTCGTCCGGGCCCTCCAGACCCCCGCCGACTACGCCCTGACCCTGTCGGTCATGCCCGAACGCACCATCGACTCCGTCAAGTGGGAGACCCACGGCACCCGCCGGCGGGTCGCCGCCGCCTCCTACCGGGCGTGGGACGCGCAGACGAAGGTCGCCACCCGCGAGATCACGCAGTTCGCGACCTCCGGCAAGCTCCTCCCGCTCGGCCAGAAGTACATCGTCGGCGAGTTCGAAACCATCCTCGAGAACCTCGACCGCGGCATGGACAGTCGCGACCTGGTCAACGCCGTCTACGACGACGTCGCCGCGCACTTCCTGTCCGTCAAGAAGCGGCTCGAGCTCGCCGTCGGAGACCTCCTGACCGACGGCAAGTTCAGCCTCACCGGCGAGAACGGCCTCACACTGGAGGCCGACTACAAGGTGCCGGCCGCGAACATGCCGACCGCCCCCATCCCCTGGACCGACCCGACCGCCGACATGCTCGGCGACGAGATGCGGTGGATCGAGGTCCTGCGCGCCAGCGGCGCACCCGCCCCGGCCCGCGGGCTTACCTCGTACAAGACGATGGCCCTGGCCATGGGCAACGACTCCTACCGTGCCGCCTACTACGGCTCGGTGAACTCCGCTTCGACCATCCCCACCGCAGTCCTCGCACCCAACGAGGTCAACGTCGTCCGCTCCCGCTACGGCCTCCCGCCGATCACCCCGTACGACGTGAAGATCGAGCTGGACAACGGCACCGACGTGCGGGCCCTGCCCGAGAACATGTTCTTCCTGCTGCCGCCCAACCCGACCCAGTGGGCCGAGACCCAGTACGGACTCACCGCGGACGGCCTCATCCTCTCCAGCGGCGGCAACCCCGCCATCGTGCGTGAGGAGGCACCCGGCATCGTCGTCACCCGCGGCTACCAGGACGACCCGCCGCAGGTGTGGACCAAGGGATCCGCCGCCGCGCTGCCGGTCATGTACGTCCCGGACATCCACATCGCCGCGACGGTGTGGTGACCCATGACCGCCCAGCTCGCAGCAACCGTGTACGTCACGGACCCGGACACGCACCAGACCGTGGAACTGGCCCCGGGGACCAGCCCGGAGCCGCGCCTGGCGGCACTGGTGACGAACCCGGCCGCGTGGGTCGACGGGAAGCTGCCGCGCCTGCCGAAGCCGAAGCAGGACGACCCGCCGGGCCCTACCGGAAACGGCCCGGACGGCGCCTCTGGCGACGTCTCCGGCGCTTCCGCTGACCCCGACAACCCGACCCCCGAGACCGGGGACACCAAGCCGGCCGCGCGGAAGACCGCGGCCAAGAAACCGGCGAGGGGCCGGACGGCCGCCGACGAGGGCACCGGCGGCCAGTAGCGGCGTGCGGGCCCGGAACCCCCTGGTGGGGGCGCCAGGCCGGGCCCGCACCCGCTCACCTCCCCTTCCCACCCCGACCCCCACCCTTGGAGGAGCCGCATGGACGCCGCCGTACGCGCCTGGCTCGTCTCGCAGCTCGGCCCCAGCACCGACCTCGTCGACCTGGCCGCCCGCTACCAGCGCCTCGGCAACGCCCGCGCGGTCGCCCTCGAAGTCCTCTATGAGCGCAAGGCCGCTCTGATCGGGCAGCCCAGCAGCGTCACCGTGACCAGCGTCGTCTCCGTCAACTTCACCGGGAACATTGCCGCCCTCGAGAGGCAGATCGCCCTCCTTGAGGAAGGGATCCCGTCAGCACCCGACGACCCGGACACCGACAGCCCCACGAGCGGCCCCGGCGTGATCCAACTCGTCGAACGGCCCCGCCGATGACCACCCCCGTACGCGGCCGCCGCACCCTCCGCTCCCGCCTCCTGACGTTCATCACCGACGCTACCCGCCGCCTCACGGCCGCCTGGCGGATCCTCACTACCGCCCAGAACCGGCTCCTCGACACGCTCGCCGCGATCCGGCCCGGCCGCAACGCCGCCGCCCGCATCCGCGCCGCCCAGACCGCGTTCCAGCGCAGCATCGCCGACTTCAACCGGACCGTCGGAGCGTTCGCTGAACGATGGGCCGCCACCGACCTCCCCCTCGCCTACCGGGAAGGATCCCTGGCCATGCTCGACCGCGCGGACCGGCCCCACCGCCTCTGGTCCTGGACCACCCGGCACCAAGCATCCATCACCAGCATCACCGCCCAGTACTACGCCGACCTGATGGGCCGCCTCCAAGAGGCCGTACGGCGCGCGCAGGCGTTCCTCCGGGCCGCCATGACCGCCTCCCGCAACCGCGTTGACCGCTACACCTACGGCGCCTTCAACCGGGCCGCACTGCGCCGCGAACACCCACTCGACACCGTCATCTACGCCAACAACGCCCGCCACCCGGTCGACGCGTGGGCGGGCGCCGCCCTGTCCTGGCAGGCCGTCACCACCGCCAATGCGGGTGCGGTCGCCACCGCCTACGAACAGCTCGCCTGTACCCAGGTCAAGGTCCGGGACGGCGCCGACTGCGGATGGACCTCCCACCGGGACCCGGACCGGGCCGACGGCACCATCCGCGACATCCACGACGCGCTCACACACCCCACGGCCCACGCGCACTGTGTCCGCGAGTTCCTGCCCCACTTCGCACGCCCCACGCTCACCCCTGGAGCCCTCGCATGACTCTGCTTTGCCTTGAGCTGAAGACTTTTTCACAGCGTGCCGAAAAGATCACAAAAACTAGTAAAGGGGGTCGAACTGCTCTGGTCAGCGTCGGGATCGCCGCTGATGACGGGCGCTGCTTCTACGCGGTGAACCGAGAGTTGGATTTCCATCAGGCGTCGGCATCTCTCCCCTGGGAGGCCATCGAGGCCCTTCCTGTCGCCAAGGACCCTCTCAGACTTGACTGGGACGACTCCGAAGTGATGACCATGGAGAAGATCAAAGAGTTGTTCGAAGCCTTCATCGCCAGAACGGACAACCCTCAGTTTTGGTCCGCCTACGGCAACGGTGACCTCCGGGACCTGCGTGACGTATTCGGCTACTACACCGACTGCCTCTACCCACCAGGGTTTCCCCGTTGGATCTCCAGCGCGCGAGAACAGCTCGCCCGAGTCATAGACGCCATTGGGTATCGGGATCCTGATCTGTTTCACCAGCTACGAGCAACGGGTGAGGCCGGGTACGGGGCGCAGCAGTCGCGTCGGCATCATGCGTTCGCTAACGCGCACCACACGCTCCGCGAGCTTCAGAGGTGCGAAGCGCTGGCCAAGGAGAACGGTGTAGACACCAGCGTTCGTGAGCCAGCCCGGCTGGACTGGAGCTTTGTCCGGGCAGCGGTCGGGCAGGTACGGGAGAGGGCGGAAGCATGACCGAGCCGAGCATGAGCGACGGGCAGCACCGAATCTCCATCACCAGTGACCCGGTCAGTACTCGATTCCTCCTTGACGAGGTCGACGTCAGCCGCCACCTTCAGGGCTACACAATCGAGCACCGGGCCATGCAGCCGCCCGTCGTCGTTCTCTACGCGCACCCCAACGCCGCAACCGTATTCGACGGCCTCGCGCACGTCGCTGTCGGCCAATTTCAAGACAGGGACTCGGGGCAGACTGTCGCCGACTTCCTCGCCAGCATCGACCCTGCCCAGCTCGAGCGCGCAGCCCTCGACCGGCCGGACCTCGGCGGCGGCAAGCACGAGGTCACCCGGGCGATCCTGGCGCAGCTCGCCGACTGGGCGCAGGGGAGCAGCTGATGGCCGGTCTCGATGGCGCGCTCGCAGGCGTCACCCAATGGCTTGAGGGCAACCTGCTCATCGACACCGTCCGCGTCACCCTGCCCGGCGTCGGCGCACCGGTCCTGAACACCGACACCGGTGAGCTCGAGTACCCGCTGGGCACGGTGCTGTACGACGGGCCGGGCGCGGTCGTCTCTGCCAGCGGCACCACCGAGCACGCCGCGATCCCCGACGCGGTCCAGCAGTGGGTGCAGCAGACCAAGCTCACCTACTTCCTCCTCACCCCCCTGACCGCGCCGATTCCCCCAGAACACGCGGTCGTCACGGTGACCGCCGTGCACGACCCGAAGCGGACCTCGCTCCTCGGCCGGACCTGGACGTGCGCGGCTCCCGGCATGGTCAGCACCGTCGAAGTCGTCCGCAAAACCGTCCTCGACCAAGACCGTGTCTCGGCGGACGCCCCGTGACCCCGGACGAACTCGCCTCGCGCCTCGACCGCGCCGCTACCGACCTTGGCCCCGCCATCGAACGGGCCGTGCAGCATGCCGGTGAGCTCGGCCGTGCTCTGATCCGCGCGAACGCCTCCGGCCGGCCCGGACCGAATATCATCACCGGCCAGTACTGGGCGTCCTGGCAGACCCAGACCCGGGCCATCCCCCACGGCGCGCAGTGCACCATCGGCACCGACCGTCCGCAGGGCCGGCGCCTGGAGTTCGGATTCTTCGACATGACCGACAGCCTCGGCCGCCACTACTACCAGCCGCCCTTCCCGCACGTCGGGCCCGCCGTCCCCGCCATCCAGAGTGCGCTCCGTGCAGGCATGCTGAGCGCAGTGAGCGAGGTGCTCTCGTGATCGCCCGGCTTCCGGTGACCACAGCACTGGCCGAACTCGTCACCACAGCCACCGGCTTCCCCGTGGGCCGCGGGCAGAAGCCGAGCCAGGACCCGCCGTACTACCTGCTGCACTCCATCCACGCGCAGGTCTCCGGGGCACCATTCGCCGACCGGGGCGAGGACTCCTCGCTCGTCTACCAGCTGACCGCCGTGTCCGGGCCCGATCCGGCCCGGCCCGGCTCCTACGGAGTCGCCGACCAGGCCGAGCTGATGGCCGACCGGGCCCGCACCGCGATCCTCGGCCGCGACCCGACGACAGGCCGCTGGCTGCACGACCTGACCGTGCCCGGCGCCCGCGTCATCGGCCGAAACCTCGACGTCGAAGCGGGGGCAGCATCGGACGCATCCGATGGAATCATGAGTTACGCGCTGAGGATCAGGCTGGACCTGACCTCCTGACCAGCCCCTGGGGCCGGTTGTAGTACCGCACCGCGGCGGGACCCCACGCGGACGCCACCACGCAGGTGGCCGCACCCACACACCCACCGTGTAAAAAGGGGACTCGTTCCGCGCCGCGCGGGGCAGCCCCGGGACAAGGGGCCCCGATGCCTGTCAAGAAGTACATGCGGCGAGGAACGTCGAAGTTCTTCTTCCTCCCGACGATCGCCGCGACCACCATGATTCCGACCCGGGCCGAGATCACCAGCGGCACGGAGTTCTCCGAGTTCATCGCCGCGATGGACGGATGGACGGTCTCCAACAACGAGATCGAAACCCCGAACATGGCGGACACCTACGACGGAACGATCCCCGGCAGCGACAAGGCCGAGTCCTCCAGCTTCACGTTCTACGAGGACGAGGAAGAGTCCGAGGTCGAGGAACTCCTCGCGAAGGGCACCGTCGGCTACATCGCCATCTTCCGCAAGGGGGACGTCCCGACGAACAAGTCGATGGACATCTTCCCGATCCGGGTCGCATCGCAGTCACCCCAGTACACCGCGGACAACGAAGCCGCAAAGTTCATGGTGACCTGCTCCATCACCTCCCGCCCTGTGCAGGGCGCCGCCGTCCCGGCCGCCACCTGACACCCCTTCCGCCCGCAGCTCCCGGCCGGGCCCCCGGCACGCACTGGGAAGGGGCGCCGCCACGGTGCCCGGCCGGGTCCCCCTTCCCCTGACGGAGACAGAGACATCCCATGAGCAGCACCGCGAAAAAGACCGCTCCGGCCAAGCCGGCCCCGCCCGCCGCCGCGGTCGCGCAGGACGCGCACTGGGCCGCGAAACGCGAACGGCTCCGGGCCCGGCAGCGGCCCACCGCGAAGATGACCATCTGCGACGACCACCAGGTCAAGGACGCACTGAACGCCGTCCTGTACACCCAGACCCGCCTCCGGGAACGCCTGGCCGCCGACCCCACCAACAAGGACCTCACCGAAGCCGCCGAGCACGCCGACGCGGAGGCCGAAGCAGCGCAGGCAGCATTCGACGCTGTGGCCGACGTGCTGGTCTTTCAGGCACTCGAGCGGACCGAGTTCGAAGACCTCAAAGCGGCGCATCCGCCGACCGAGACGCAGGCCGACGACGGCGCGACCGCGAACGCGGAAACCCTCGGCCCCGTCCTCATCTCCCGCTCCTCTCTCGACGGCATCACCGAGGACGACGCCCGCCACTTCCTCAACACCTGGTCCGCCGGCGAGGCCGCCCGCCTGTTCCAGACCGCGTGGGACGTGCAGTCCGAGGTGCGGTTCGACGTGGGAAAAGGCTGATCGCGGATGAGCGGCTCCGCGCCGAACTCGAACTGTGCGACCGGTGGGGCATCCCCCACTCCCAGTTCAAAGGCGCCGGCACCGGCCGGTGGACGGCCCGCGACCGCGAGAAGGCCCTCGCCTACCGCGCCTACCAGCGCACCGTGTGCCCGCAGTGCGGCACCCGCGAATCCGACTGGGACCCCGACCTCGGCGGCGACCCCTACGCCTACGTCGCCCAAGTCCACAAGTGCTGGGGCTGCGAAGAACTCCAGGCCCGGCAGAAGGAGATCCCGGAGGGCGCGGCGGGCGCCGGGCTGAAGGTCGTGCTGCTTCCGGCGTCGGTGGCTGCGGCCCTGGACGTGCAGCAATCCCTGACCTGACCAGCAGAACAAACTCAAGCCGATGAGAGGAGGGCGGTCCGGTGGCGCAGTGGAACCTGAGCGTGGACCTGCGCGGCCAGGGGGCCAGCCTGGCGCGCACCCTGCGGCAGAACGCCACGCACGCTCGTACCCTCGCCGCCGCGACCCGCGCCGCAACTGGCGAAGTCCGCACCCTCAGCCGCACCACCAGCAGCGCCGCCGGAACCGTCCGGTCCCTGGGCACGGCGGCCTCCGCCGCACGCCGCGACGTCGGTCGGCTCGGCTCCACCGCCCGCTCCACCACCGGCGATATCACCCGAGTCGGGGGTGCCGCCGACATGGCGCGGGCCCGGCTGATCCGGATGGCCGGTCAGGCCCGTGACGCAGCCCGCGACATGCGCGACCTCGCCGCCGCGGCGGCCCTCGCCGAGGCGCAGCTGCGTGCGGCCGGAAGCGACGTACGGATCACGGCCCGGCTCGAGGACCGGACCGGGCCCGGCACGGCAGCCGTACGTGCCGCCGTCAACGACCTCCAGCGCCTCAGCCCCGTACGCCTCTCGGTCGCGTTCGACGGCGATCCCGCGCAGATTACTGCCACAGCCACGGCCATGCGGGACCTGCACAGCGACTCCGAACGCGCCGGAACCGCCCTCGCCACCCTCACCGGTCACGCTGCTGCGGCCGCGGCAGCGCTGCGTCAGGTCACGGACGCAGCCCAGGACACCTCCCGTGCGCTCCGCACCCTCCGAGGGCGAGCCGCCGCAACCGCCGACGCCCTGGACGACCTGCGTAACCGTGCACTGTTGGCCGCCACTGGGCTGCGGTCCCTGAACACTGCGGCCCGCAGCGCCGACGGCCACCTCAACACGCTGTCCGGGCGCACGCGGACACTGCGCTCCGACATGGACGACTTGGACGGTGCACTGACCCGCGTGCACGGGCGTATGGGCGGCCTGCGCGGCACCGTCAGCGGCCTCGGCTCCTCAACCTCCAGCGCCAGCAGCGGCACCCGAAACCTGGCCGCCGGAGTGATCGCCCTGGCGACCGCCCTGATCCCGGTCGCCGCGTCGATCGCGCCGCTCGCCGCCGGCCTGACCGCCGCCGGTGCGGGCGCGGTCGCGTTCGGCGTAGCGGTCGCGGGTCAGATCAACGCACTCAGTGAGGCCACCGACGCCCAAGACGCCTACGACAAGGCGGTACGGGAGCACGGCAAAGCATCCCCGGAAGCGGCGAAAGCCGAGAAGGAACTCGTCCGGCAGATGCAGGAGATGCCTCCGGCGACCCGCCGGGCCGCAGCAGGCCTGTCCGTCCTCAAGGACGAGTACACGGGCTGGTCGAACGCGCTGGCCGGGGACACCATGCCGCTGGCCAACAAGTCGTTTTCCATCCTCGCCGCCCTGTTCCCGAAGATGACCCCCCTGGTCAAGGGCACCTCCCGCGAACTGGACCGGTTCCTGAACATCGTCGCCGGCGGGATGAACACCGACAGCTTCGACCGGTTCATGGCCAGCTTCGCCGAGTTCTCCGAAGAATCTTTGGCGAAAGCGAACAGCGGCCTCGTCCGCTTCACGCAGTCCCTGGACACGGGGGAGATCGGCGGCTCGGTCGCTGAGTTCATGCGCTACGCCAAGGAGAACGGTCCGCTCGTCGGGGACACCCTCACGGCACTCTCCCAGGCCCTGGTGCACCTGCTGGTTGCCGCCTCCGACGTAGGGGTCGGCATGCTCCAGGCCGTCAACGTGTTCGCGAAGCTCGTGGACGCCGTCCCCACCAGCCTCATCTCCGCCCTCCTGCAAGTAGCTGTCGCCGTCAAGGCCGTGAATCTCGCGATGGCGGGCTTCGCCATCGTCGGCCCCGTGATGGCCACCGCCGCCACCAACACCACCCGGTTCATCCGCTCCGCCCGATTCGGAGGCGTCGCCACCGCGATCTCGAGCGTGACCGCCAGCCTGACCGCGATGCAGAAGGCCAGTATCGTCCTCGCAGCGCTCGCCCTGGTGGCAATGGGCATCAGCAAGCTCGCCGACAAGGCCAAGGGCGCCCCGCCGGACATCGACAAGCTGGCCACGTCACTGAAGAACCTCGAGTCGGCCGGAAAGTTCGGCGGCGAACTCAAGAAGACGTTCGGTGACATGGACGGCTTCGTCGAGAAGGCCAGCCGGATGCGCGGAGAAACCGAAGCGCTCGGCAAGGCCCAGGACCTGCTGAAGTTCACCGGAGTCGGTGACGGCGTCGCAAAGGTCACACAGAAGCTGGACGAACTCACCCGCGGCACCAAGAGCCTCAGCGCCACCAAGGAAGACTTCAAGGCGTTCGACGAAAGCTTCGCGTCGCTGGTGTCGGGCGGGCACGCGGACCTGGCCGCCGAGCAGTTCAGAAGGTTCGCCGACGCGCTGCGGGCGGCCGGCTGGTCCACGAAGGACATCAACAAGATGTTCCCCGAGTACCAAGCCGCGGTCACCTCACTGAAAGCGGAGAACGAACTCGCCGCCCGCAGCATGGGCGTGTTCGGCGAGCAGGCCCAGGCGACGAAAGCGAAACTGGACGCACAGAAGGCGTCCGCCGACGGGCTCCGGCAGGCCATCGTCGCCCTGAACGAGGCGAACCGGGCCAGCCTCGGCGGGATGATCGCTTTCGAGCAGGCAATCGACGACGCGGCGAAAGCCGCCCAGGAGAACGCGGGCTCGCTGCGCATGTCGCACGGCGAACTCGACCTGAACTCGGAAAAGTCCCGCAACGCCGCGACCGCCCTCCAAGACCTCGCGACGAAGACGGACGAGGCGGCGACCTCGGCCCGGGAGTCCGGCCAGTCATGGGAGTCCGTCAACGGCATCTACGAACGCGGCCGGCAAAAGCTCGTCGACACCGCCGTCCAGATGGGCCTCACCCGCGGCCAGGCCCAGGCCCTGACCGAAGAGCTTCTCCAGGTGCCGGAGAAGAAGACCACCACGATCGAGATGCGCCGCGAGGACGCCATCGCCGGTCTGGACGCGGTCATCGCGAAGATCAAGGCGACGCCGGGTGCGAAGTCCGTCACCGTGAAAGCCCTCACCGCCGACGCGATATCCCTGCTGAACAGCCTCGGCTACAAGACGAAAACCCTGCCCGACGGGCGAGTCGTGGTCACCGCGAAGACCGGCAGCGCCCTGGCCGGGATCGGCGCCGTGCAAGCGGCCCGCGACCGGCTCAGCGACCGCAGCATCACCATCACCACCACCTACGTCAAGCGCACCGTGTACGACACGGACGCCAACGGCGTCCCCGACATGGTGCAGGCCCCCCGGAAGAACGCCCGCGGCAGCATCCTCGACTTCTACGCCGCCGGCGGCACCAACCGCGCCGGGCGGCGCGAGAACCACGTCGCGCAGATCGCCCCCGCCGGCGCCTGGCGGGTGTGGGCCGAGCCCGAAACCGACGGCGAAGGCTACGTGCCGTTCGCCCGGTCGAAGCGCACCCGGTCCCGCGCCATCACCGAGGAGATCGTCCGCCGCCTCGGAGGAGACCCCGACGGCATCCAGTGGAACGCCGCCGGATCCGTCACGGACTGGCGCTACGACCCCACCACCGGCTCCCTCTACAGCCCCAGCGACGCCGGCGCGGCGGGCAACAAGACGAAGAAGGTGAAGGGCAAGGACGTCTCCTACTTCGACCTGGCGGCGGTCGAGAAGAAACTGAAGTCGACGTCGGCCGCGACCCGCGCGTGGAACAGAGACCTCGAGAAGGTCGCCGACCGGGTTGGCGGTGACGTCGCTGATGCCCTCGCCGCGATGGGCAAGGACGGTGTCGCGCTCACCAAGAAGATGGCCAACGGCTCCACGAAGTACATCAACGACATGGCCGCCGCCCTGCGTAACCTGGCCACCACCGCGAAAGCGTCCCTGTCGGACTACACCCGGCAGGTCACCAAGGCCACCGCCACCGACAACGCCTTCGCCGCAAACCTGGCCAAGCTCGCCGGGCAGGGCTACGGGGAACTCGCCAAGCAGCTGGCCGCGCAGAATGACACCGCCGCCCAGCAGCTCGCCGCCGCGGCCGTCAAGGACAAGAAGAAGGCCGCCTCCGCGAACAGCGCCGCGAGCAAGGCCAACAACGCACTCACCAACGACCAAGTGCAGGACCTGGTGGCCATCATCGCCGCCGTGAAAACGTCGAAGACCGGCATCCACGACGTCGCCGGCACGACCGGTCTCGGTGAGGACGTCATCATCGCCGTCGCCTCCAAGGCCACCGCGCAGATCAAGTCCGCCCTCGGCTCCCGCGCCACGAAATTCCTGGCCGACCTGGCGCGCGGCCAGAAAGGCATGTCGTACGCGGACGGCGGCATCCGCGCCGGCATGTACGCCACGCAGGGCGGCATCATCCGCTTCGCCGAACCCGAGACGCACGGAGAAGCGCTCATCCCGCTCGGCCGCAACAAGCGAGGCCCGGCTACCCGGGTCCTCGCCGATGTGGCCAGCCGGTTCGGCGTCGGCCTGACCGACGCCTCCACAGGCCGACCCGTCGTCATCATCCGGCAGAGCGGCGACACCCACGTCACCCTCAACCCGGTCCGTACCGAAGCATCCGCCACGGACATCGCCGCGCAGGTCGGCCGCTCCGTACGGCGCGCCAACAGGGGAGGGGTGGCAGCCCGTGCCAGAGCTTGACCTGGCCGACTGGCAGTACGACCTCGGCGGTGTCCTCATCGGCGCCGGAACCCCGGTCGACGTCATCGAAACCTCCGGCCTGGGCCGGCCACCGGTCCGCGACAGCGACGTCGACCAGCCGTCCATGGACGGCATGTTCGCCGGCCCCGACTACTGGTCGGCCCGGCAGGTCCAGATCGATGCCGCGATCCGAATCCCGGGCGACCCGAACGCCTGCCACGACATGGTCTCCGTTCTCCAGCAGGCCGCCGCCAACCCGGCCGTACGCCTCACCGGCGGCGTCGGCATGGTGCTGCGGATCAAACGGCCCGGACGGCCCGTGAAACGCCTCACCGGCCGCCTGCGCCGCCTGGACCCCGAGTACAGCCAAGTCATCCACGGCTACGTGCCCCTCGACGTCGAGTTCACCGCGCAGGACCCCACCTTCTACGCCGACACCGAAACCACCACCGAGATCCCCCTCGGCTGGCTCACCGGCGGCGGATTCGCCGCCCCCGTCACCGCACCGATCTACGTACAGTCCGGGACGGTGGCCGCGGACCGGCCCGGCTGGGCCTACAACCAGGGCGATACCGACGCATGGCCGATCATCCGTATCACCGGCCCGTGCGCCACCGTCACCATCACGCACGCCGAATCCGGCCGCCAGCTCGCCTTCCCCACCCTCAACCTCAACGCCAGCCAGTGGATCGACATCGACACCCGGCCCGGCTACCGCACCATCACCCGCGAGAACGGCGGCAACGCCTCCGCCTACCTGGCCGCGTCCTCCCGCATCGACCTGTTCTCCCTGCCGCCCGGACAGTCCGAGATGCGCTGGACCGCGTTCGACAACACCAACACCGCCCGCATGCGCCTGACCTGGCGCGACGCCTACACCGCCCTCTGAGGAGACGACCGATGGCCCTATTCCCAGCGCCGATCCTCACCGACGGCGCCACCCACTCCGCCCAGCAGTTCCGCATGCTCGTCCGCGACCTCGCGCGCGGCGCAGAAGGCATCACCCAGGGCACCGACCTGAAGGTCACCCAACTGTCCACGCCCGGCACCAGCGTGCAGATCAGCGACGGATCCGGCGTTGTCCGCGGCCGCGTCTCCGCCTTCCAGGGCACGTACTCGGTGTGCAACATCGGCGCCGACACCGTGCCCATCGCGGCCACCGGCGGCACGGCCCGCTCCGACATGGTGATCCTGCGCGTCGAAGACCCCGAATACGAGGGATCCCTCAACCCGGCCGTCGACCAGGTCGCCTACTTCCAGGTCATCTCCAACGTGTCCAGCTCCGCGACGACTATCCCCGACGGCCGCACCGGGATCCCTCTCGCCAGGATTGACATCCCCGCCTCCACGTCGACCATCACCGACGCAATGATCAAAGACATTCGGCAGATAGCCAACCCGCGCCGCGACCGCACCCTGTCCACCCAGTCCCCGACCGCCCTGTCCACGGAGATCACCGGCAGCTCCGGCACCTTCACGAACTTCTCCACCGCGGCCGGCTGGACCATCGCCGTCCCCTCCTGGGCCTCCACCGTACGGATCGTCCTCACCGTTGCCCAGATCCGCTACTCCACGAACACGTTCTACGGTGGGCTCCGAGCCACCTTCGGATCATCCCTGACCGTGCAGCCCGTCAATCTTGACGACAACCAGACCGGCATCCGGCGCGGCACCGTCGCCGCCGCTGACACCCTCACCGTCCCCAGCTCCTACCGCGGCACCAGCCAGACCCTGCGCCTCCAGGCCGCCGGGTACCCCTCCAACACCACCGGCCGCGTAGGCGTCGACTCCTCCACCACTCTCATCGCCGACGTCGAGTTCACCGAGGCACCCCGATGACAGCCGTGCCGGACCGGATCCTCACCCAGCACGCCCTGACCGGCCAGTGGCTGTCCCTCGCCCTGCCCCTCGCGGACGTCCAATACGGGCCCGAACTCAACGGGCCCGGCAGCCTGACGGGCAAGCTCTCACCCCGACTCCTGTCCCAGAACCCGGACCTCATCGACCCCGGCACCACCCTGATCTACGTCGAATCGGCCGGCGAACTCCGCTGGGGCGGCATCGTCTGGGACGTTCGCACCAAGGGAAGCGACCTGACCCTCGAAGCAGCTTCCTGGTCGTCCTACCTGCAAAAACGCTACGACCTCGACGGAAACCTCGGCGGCCGAGGACCCTACACCTACACCGACCGCTGCAAGATCCTACGCGACATCTGGGCCTACGCCCAGACCATCCCGGACGGTGACCTCGGAGTCACCGTCGACGCCACCACCTCCACGTCCACCGTCGGAACCCCCACCGAACCCCACAAGTCGCTGTGGTGGGAATCCCGGTCCCTCGGCGACCAGGCCGACGACCTCGTCTCCGGCGACGCCACCCCCGACTACACGTGCACCGTCACCTGGAACCCGGCCAAGACCGCACCCGTGCGCCGGATCCGCCTCGGCTGGCCGCGCCTGGGCGCACGCCGCAGAGACCTCTCCTTCTCCTCCGGCGTGAACATCATCGAGGACCCCGAAGTCGAACTCGCCGGAGACGACTACGCCCAGGTCGTCATCGCGCTCGGGTCCGGGGACGGATCCGCGAAACGCCGCTCCATCAACGCGATACGCAACGGCCGGCTCCGCCTCGAGCACGTCGCCGACTACCCCGACATCAGCGGCACCGACATCCTCGCCGCCCGCGCCGCCGCGGAACGCACCTCGCGGCAGAACCTCGGCGGCATCGACCAGATCACCATCCGCGACACCCCCGCCGCCCCGTTCGGCTCATGGCAGGTCGGCGACGACGTGTACACCCGGATCCACAACGCGTGGACCGACTACGCCGGCTGGCGCCGCATCACCGGCTGGACGATCCAGCCCGACGCCCCTGGCGGGCCCCGCGCGACGATCTCCCTCCAGCCCGCCGACTCCTACCAGTACGGAGGCGTCCAGTGACCGCCGACATCGGCCGGCTCCTAGTCCAACTCGAGAAGCGCCTCGCCGCAGTGGAGCGCCAGTCCCGGCTCTCCTCCGCGTCCCTGGACGACACCGCCTTGCAGGTCCGGGACAGAAATGGGGGCCTGCGGGCCATCGTCGGTCAGCAGGGCGACGGCACGACCGCCGTGAACATCGTCAACGGCGGCCCACCCCCCACCCCGTCGACCCCGACCGCCGGCCCGGCCCTCGGCGGGATCGCCGCCGCCTGGGACGGCGCCTTCGCCGACGGCGCGGTCATCCCCCTGGACTGGGCGCGCGTCGAAGTCCACGCCGACCCGGCAGCCGACTTCACCCCCAGCCCGGAGACCCTCCAGGCGACGATCGAGACCGCGCAGGGCGGCAACGTCTACATCCCGGCCACCGGTCCGCTGTACGTTCGGCTCGTCGCCCGGAACACCTCCGGCACCGCATCCGCCCCCACCATCACCGTCGGCCCGTACGCGCCGCGGCCGGTCGCCGGCGACATCGGCATCGGACAGATCACCGAAACCCTCATCGCGGACGGCGCTATCACCACTCCCAAGGTGTACGCGAACGCGATCACCACGGCGCTCCTCGCCGCGGGCGCTGTCGATGCGACCGCCCTGAAAGCCGACGCGATCACCGGCAAAACCATCACGGGCGGCACCATCAACGGCGCCGAGTTCCACTCCGACGACGGCGCCGGAGGGCTGGTCGACATCTCCTCC
The DNA here is from genome assembly GCF_052983195.1 of Streptomyces hebeiensis. Lineage (NCBI taxonomy): Bacteria > Bacillati > Actinomycetota > Actinomycetes > Kitasatosporales > Streptomycetaceae > Streptomyces > Streptomyces hebeiensis. The sequence continues at coordinate 51,493 of NZ_JBRKBE010000002.1, read as the reverse complement.
GGCAAGGTCATCTCAACCGCGCCGAACGGCTGGCGCATCCTGATCGACCCCACCCAGATCTACAGCGTGATCGGAGTCATCGACGGCAACAGCAAAGTCGCCGGAGCCATCAACGGCACCGGCGACAACGACAAGCCCGCCCTGAACATCAGCAGCGGAGCCTTCACCGACGGCGCCGTCACCGACTGGCGGTGGGTCACCGTGCTCGGCTCCGACGGCGTGACCAACGGCTGGACCACGAAACGGGTCCGCAACAGCGACACCAACGTCACCAAGGGCGGCTACTTCGACCTGACACCCGTACAGTCCCGGCTCGGATTCAGGGACAGCACGACGGCCGGCGCCGCATCCACATTCACCGTCTCCCTCGGCCAGGCCACCCTCGCCTCCGCCCGCCTCTACATCGACGCGCCCCCCAGCAGCAACAGCGGCATCTACCTCACCGCAGACGCCGCCCACACCGGCCCCCTGCTCCGGGCCCGGTTCGCCGACACCGACCGGTTCATCGTCTCCACCGCCGGCACCGTCAGCGCCGTCAACTTCACCGCATCCGGCAGCGTCACCGCGGGCACGCTCACCGTCGCCGGGAAGGACGCCGGCCTCGGCCTCATCACCTCCGTCACCCGCACCGCCAACCTGCTCAGCATCAGCACCACCAACATGGCCCTGATGACGACCCCGTCCATGACCTGGCGCGACGGCCGCACCTACAGCGTCCACCTCGTCGGCCTGATGAACTCCACCACAGCGAACACCTACGCCCTCTACCAGATCGCCAAGGGCACCACCGCAGCCGGGACCGTCATCCGCGGCCAGATCCGCATACCCGTCGCCGGCACCGCGAACACCCACCACGAGTTCACGATCAACGTGTCCAACACGACCGGAGCCGACATCACGACCGCGATCACCGTCACGGTATCCATCGCCGCCGGCACGGGACAGTTCTCCGCGTCCCCGGCCACTCCGGCCTACGTCACGGTCACCGACCTCGGTCTCGCCACCGACTGGCCCGGCACCCCCCTCACCTGACCCACCAGAGGCAACACCCGGCCCACACACCTTTACGCTGAACCACAAGGGCGACCCTCCGCCCCCGCACCACCCCCGAGGGACTGCCACCGGCCCGGCCGGAACAGACAAACCGTCACCAGCTCTGCGCGGGGAGTGCAGGAGCACGGGCGAATGCCCACCAACCTCACAGTGCGCACCTACGACACGCCCGACCACCTCGGGCGTCACCAGGTGCTGGACCCGCGCAGCCTCGCCTACCGCCGCCCCTACGACGGGCAACCACTGCGGACCACCGAGTGGGAACCCCGCCTCCCCGTCCTCGACCAGCGCAACCTCGTCGCGCAGGGCATCCGCACCTCCGTCCAGTACGGCCTCGACACCGACCTGGACGCCCTGTCCTCCTGCACCGGCAACGCCGCCACCACGCTCCTGTCCGTCTTGCTGTCCAAGACGGAGGCCCGCGCGGCCGGCCTGGACACGGACGACGCCACGGCCGCCGAGCACTTCGCGATCGGCCTCTACGCCGACGCGACCGCCCACGACCAGTGGACCGACGCCGCATGGCCTGCCCAAGACGCCGGCTCCTCCGGCCTCGGCGCCGCGAAAGCCCTCCGTGACCGCGGCCTCATCGACCAGTACGGGCACGCCACCACCGCCGAAGAACTCTGCATGCTCCTCCAGACCGGGCCCGTCCTTATGGGCATGCCCTGGCATGCCGCGTTCACCCAGGCCGGCCCGGACGGCCTCCTCGACGACGACCCGAACTGGGCGGCGTCCCCCCTCGAAGGCGGCCACGAGGTATGCGTCACCGCCCTCGAAACAGTCGCGACAGACAACGGCACGCTGCTCCCCGACTACACCACCATTCGGTTCAGGAACTCCTGGGGAACCATCTGGGGCGACCACGGAGACGGCCGCATGCGCCTGTCCACCTACCGAGCCCTCCGCACACAGACCGACCTCATCCAGCCCCGCCGAGACGGAGTGCCCCTGTGACCAGCTACCACGTCGCCGTCGACCACATAGACCCCGACACCCTCGAGACCACCAGCACCTACCTCGGCACCTGCGGCCAGGCCCACGCCGACGAGATGCGCGCCATCGCGGCCCTCCCCGACACCGAGCGGCACGTCAAGGAGCACCCGCGCCTGGACGGCGCGTTCATGGTGCTCCGCGACGACGGCGACCTGGACGTGTACGTACCGGTCGACGCCGCCGAGTACCGGGTGTACGAGCCGGACCCGGATGCCAAGAGCCTGCAAGTCATGCCGCGCGGCGCCTCCGGCCCGGCGTACATCGACGGCGCCGTACGGTTCGGCTCTCAGTCCATCGGCGGAGCCATGGACACCCCGGGTAACCCGCCGCGCGCCACCTGGCACACCACCGAGTCTCCGGCCGGCGGCAGCTACTTCACCTCCATTGCCGCCTACCTGATGCGGGTCGGCGCGGAACCGCAGGTCATCTACGACCCCGTAACCGACAGGATCGGCCAGTTGGGGCCGCTCACCTCGAGCGCCCGCGCGCTGAAGAACGACGGTACCCGCCGCACCAACCGCGAGGGCAAGGTCAACATTCAGGTCGAGGTCCTCGGCCGCGCCGCCTCCCCGTGGACGAAGGGCTTCGACCCGGCCTCGAAGCCGAACTTCCGTCGCCTGATCGCCGCGATGCGCGCGCACGGCATCCCCGACGTCTGGCCGGCCGGGAAGCCCCCGGCGACCGCAGCGCTCGCCGGGTCCGGGGCCCGGTCCCGTACGACGTGGCAGTCGAAGGGCGGCCACTACGCGCACGCCCAAGTCCCGGGCAACGATCACTGGGACCCGGGCGCGATCGACACGGGCATCGTCCCCGGCAAGGCGACCTCCGACAGCGGCACCCCGCCCGGCGGCAACGCCGGCTCGAGCAGCACGTACACGGTGAAGAAGGGCGACACCCTGTCCGCCATCGCCAAGAAGCACGGCACCACCGTGGCCAAGCTCGTGTCCCTGAACGGGCTGAAGAACCCCGACAAGCTCACCGTCGGGCAGAAACTCACCCTGCCCGGAGCGGCCAGCACCCCCGCCGCCCAGCATGAACCGTTCCCGGGAGCGGCGTTCTTCCACACCGGCCGCACCAGCCAGATCGTCACCGCCATGGGCCGCCGCCTCGTCGCCGAGGGCTGCGGCAAGTACAAGTCCGGGCCCGGCCCGAACTGGACGCTCGCCGACAAGGCGAGCTACGCCGCGTGGCAGCGCAAGCTCGGCTACACCGGTGCCGCCGCGGACGGCATCCCTGGCAAGACCTCGTGGGACAAGCTCCGCGTCCCCAAGTCCCTCTGACCACCCTGTTCATCATCAAGGAGAGACCTGTCGTGAAGATCTTCGGTAGGGAGCCGGCCGCAGTGCTGGCCCTGTTCGCCATCCTCGTGAAGCTCGCGGCCGCGTTCGGCCTGGACGTGTCGGCCGACGTGCAGGCGTCCATCAACGCGGTGGCCGCCGCATTCATGGGCGTATTCATCGCCGCCGTCACCCGGGACGGGCTGGGAGCCGCGATCGTCGGCTTCGCGCAGGCCGCGCTGGCTCTCGCGCTCGGACTCGGCCTGCACTGGAGCGCCGAACAGCAGGCCGTGGTGCTGACAGCGGTGACGCTGGTAGTCGGCATGTGGGACCGCACCCAGGTCACCGCGCCCGTACCCGCCTCCGCGGTCAACAAGCCGACCGTCACCCCGGTCTCCTGACCACCCCTTTCCCCTTATCCGGAGCACCGCATGGCCGATGAGCCGTCTCTGGGAGAGCTGGGGCGGCTCATCCAGCTCATGCGTGGCGACATTCGCGACGACATGGCGCAGATCAACGCCCGCCTGGACCGCATGGTGTCCACCGACGTGTACGGGGTGGAGAAGGCGGCGCTGGAGCGGGAGATAGCCGACCTGAAGAAGGACGTGGAGGGCATGCAGACTCAGCGGCTGACGGACGCCGAGAGGGTCACTCAGACCCGTCGGTGGCTGTTCGCGTCCGTCGTCGTCCCTGTCCTTGGCCTCATCATCCCGATCGTGTTCTTCCTGATGGAAGGCAAGGCGTGATGAGACCACACACTCGGGTCGAGGCCCGACGTCAGCGGAAGCGGGGCAACTACGCGGCCGCCGCCGCTGCTCTGTTTGCCGCGCTGGTGATGGGCGTGGTGGTCACCGCGTTCGTTGTCCTCTCTGGCGAGCTGGATGCGGCGAACCAGGCCCGGGATGCTCTGGCCAGGCAGGTGCAGGGGTTGGGGGAGAAGCCGGTGGCCGGCCCTCCTGGTTCGCGCGGCAAGTCCGTGGCGGGGCCCCCGGGGCCGGCTGGGCCTCCGGGGTCGGCGGGGGAGAGCGGGAAGCCGGCTCCGACGCTGACGCCGCGTCCCGGACCGGCAGGATCTCCAGGCCCGACTGGGCCTGTCGGCCAGGCTGGTGTTCCCGGTTCTGACTCCACGGTCCCCGGGCCTCCCGGGATCGACGCGACCGGAGCGCCGGGACGGGACGGCCAGAACGGTGCTGACGGTAGGGACGGGGTTGACGGCCAGCCCGGTCCGGCTGGCCCGAGCGGTAGCGACGGGGCCCCGCCGTCGGGGTGGACGTACACCGACCCGCAGGGTGTCACCTACACCTGTGCTCCGGAGTCCGGGTTCGATCCGGACGACCCACGCTACACCTGCACGTCGGCCGATGGCTCCGACCCGACCGTGCCGGAGCCATCGCCGCCGGAGTCTACGCCGGCACTGCCCCAGCCGACGCCGAGTAATACGCCGTCGGGGCTGTTGCCGTTGAAGTTGTTGTCTGACCGTCGCCGTGACTGATTGGAGAGCGTGATGGCCGAAGAGGAAGTCCCGTTGGAGGACCCTGTGGTCGGTCCGGTGGTTCCGCCGGTGTTCCCGGGGGTGGGTGACGTTCCGGAGGAGGTACCTACCGAGCCGCCTCTGGACGGGATCCCGGTTGACCCGGACGGTGTCCAATAAAAACCGGAACTAAATAACGCGATCTTGCTACTCCAAGGCATCCGCGACTTCGCTTCGCTACCCCTCTGACCTCGCGTTTCACTCGCAAAGAGCAGCAGCACGAGGCCATGTAGGCTCAACGCGCCGGTGCCCCGCCCACTTTCCCTGGGCGGGGCACCGGTCTCGGTCCAGGTACGGACGTCACGTTCCGAGCGCGCGTTGGCCCTCGGCAGCGCAGGCGTGCAGTGCGGCGCGAGCGTAGTCGGCGGGAGTAGCTCCAGGTCGGTGAACCGCGGCGACAGCCTCCAGCAGAGCCAGGTAGAGCGGGTCGCTGTCGGTGGGGTCTTCAATGAGCTCGAACGCGGTCGAGCGGAGCCTCTTCAGGCTTGCTCGCGTCTTCTTCCCAGTCGACCCGCCGAGGTCGTGCTCGACGATCAGTTCTGCTTGTACGTCTCCGACAGCGCTGACGCGGAGGCGCCGGTCTCGGGACTTCATGTCCGGGGCGAGGTCGCGGTAGAGCTGTCCTTCAACGACTGTACGGACGGCGGTGGCCATGGTCGGTGTCCTCACTTCTCGCGGTGGTGCCGGTTGACGTGGTTGTTGATGCTTTCGCGGGCGCCCCGGTAGCCGCAGCCGCGCGGGCACTCCTGCCAGAGTCCCTTGTCCACGGCGGCCTTGGTGACGGAGTGCTCGGCGTCGGGGCCGTAGCCGTGGGCGTGGAGCATCTGGGCAACGGTGCCGTCGTGGTGGATGGCGAGGAAGGCGGCTTCGGCGGTCTTGTCGTGGCCGGCGGCGAAGAACTTGCCGAGCCCGACCTCGCGACCGCAGCCGCACCAGCAGTAACCGTTCGGGATCAGGCGCTCGCTCACTTCTTCTCCTCCGCCAGCAGCGCGATCGCCGCCACGACGTCGGACACGGCTCGGTTGTAAGCCTCATCCTCGGGCGTCCCGGTCTGGTCGTGCAGGTACTCGCCGCGTGCTGCATCAACCGCCTCGGCCAGGACGTCGAGTCGGTAGGCGTCGATCAGCGCGTTTGCGCGTGTCTCGTCAACGAAGGATCCGGCAACGCGACGGAACAGGTCCTCGCGTGCCGTGCCGTTCTGAGCGTTCGTCATGCATCCAAGGTATCAAGCCAAGGGTGTAAGTCAAGAAAGAATGTCAAGACCTCTGAAAGGTGGCCTCCCCGCAAGTCCTCGAGGCAGCCTGAGCGGAGAATCGCTCCTGACGAAGAAACTGACGGTCTGTGAGGCGCGATAAGCTCACATGCGTCTTCCCACGGAGGTTCTGATGCGACTGCCCTGGAAGCGGCGCCGAGAGCAGCCTGCGGTCGCCCCACGCCCCAACTACACGACCATCGCGGTCCTGGAACACGACCTGTTCGGCATCCAGCCGCAGCCCGGTACGGCGGCCGCACTCGCGATCGGCCTGCGCAGTACCGGCACGTGCTTCACGCACAAGCCCGTTGAGACCACCACCCTGGGCCAGGCGGTCACGAACGGCATCTGCTCCGGGTGCGGCCGGTCGATGGTCCTCAACGACGACGGCCACTGGGCCGTGGTGTAGCAGAGGCATCCCTACGCCTGGCTCCAGATAATGTTCCTTCTGTAGAGGTACATGATCAGGGGAGCAAGCCATGCCCGAGACCGCACACGAGAACCGGTACCGCCGCGCCGTTGAAGGCTCCTTCGCCGCCCAGGCCGGGCCACGCTCCGAAGGGTTCTTCGCCGTCAACCACAAACTTCTGACCGAGCATGCTCCCTCGGACGGAGAACACCCGCAGTGCACTGCGCCCGGATGCGAAACGGCATGGCCCTGCGGTACTGCTGACGGCGCCATGGCCCAGGTCGGCGTTCGGGCGTGAAGAACGGAAGCGGGCGGTGACCGACGACGACATGGTGGTCGACGCGGAGCTGGTCGAGGACGGCCGGCTTCCCGCGATCCCCGAGGACCGAACTCCCGCCGTTCCTCTGGCAGATGAGGATCCGGACGCGTGGCTGCCTCCCGAGGCCCAGGAGGACGTTCAGGCCGGCATCCCCGAGACGACGTCGAATGCGTACGAGGGCGATATGCGGCGCTTCGCCGAGTGGTGCGAGGTCGTCGGCCGCCGGGTGATGCCCGCCGCGCCGCAGACCGTGACCGCGTACATGTCCCATCTGAAGCGCACGCCGCGGGAGAAGACCGGGCGTCCGTACGGTCCGAACTCTATGGACCGGATCATCGCCTCCATCCGTTCGTCTCACCGGGCCGCCGGCTTCAAGCCGCCGGACACGATGGGCGCGCGGAAGGTCGTGGCCGGGTACCGTGCTCAGCTCGCCGCGTCCAACGATCCGGCCGCGCAGGTACAGAAGGCCAGCCCTGCGGACCGTGCGGTGCTGCGGGCAGCGCTCGCCAAACTCGACCGGAGCACGCTGGCGGGGAAGCGGGATGCCGCACTCATGCTCCTCGGCCATGCCCTCGCCTCCCGGGGCAGTGAGTTGGTGCCGCTGGACTGGCCGGCCAGCTTCACCGAGCAGCCGGACGGAGGGTTCAAGGTCCGGGTATTCCGGAAGAAGCGGAAGGTGTGGCAGAACGTTTCTGTGGTCCTGGATCCTGAGCCCGATCTGTGCGCTGTCCGCGCGGTCCGTGCCCTCGCCACGGCTCTGGCCTTGGAGGGGCACTGCGAGGGGGCCTTGTTCCTACGCATGGATCAGTGGGGGTTCCTCGCGCCGCCCATGACCCGCCACGGTAAACCGATCGGCGACCCCGAGGGCCGCATGACGATCGAGGCGGCCTCCGACATCGTTCAGCGATCCATCGAGCGAACCGGGCTTCCGGGCCGGTGGCGCTCGCACTCCTCTCGCCGCGGCTTCGTGAAGTCGGCCCGGAAGGCCGGCGTGGACATCGTTCAGATCGGCCGTCATGGGGGCTGGGATGACAAGTCCAAGGCGCTGATCGGCTACGTGGACGAGGATGACGCCCAGGGGGAGAGCAATCCACTGGCGCAGATCGGACGTGCGGCGGCAGCTGAACGCGAGAGGGAGGGGTAGTCGTGCCCGACCAGAGGTACAGCGCGTTGTCGGTGCGGCAGCTCGCCGGCGTGGTGGACGGGATGGCCGGCTCGGTGTCGGCGGAGCGGCTCCGGCAGCTGCGGATGATCGTGGGCATGTGGGACCGGGCCGTCGGCCGGGAGGAGATGCCGGGGCGCGCTGTCCGGGGTGCCCGGCAGTTGTTCTCCGGGCCGGCGCTGCGGGCGTTCTGGTGGCTGGCGGTGGCCGGGGAGTTGCGGGCCCGGGAGGCGGACCGCGGGCGGGAGTTGCCGTTGGCGACGCAGCGGATCGTGCGGGACTGCCTGGTGATGCTGGGCGCGGAGGTGGTGCCCGGGAAGCGGTTGCCGTTGCCGGTACTGGACCAGGTCGAGTTGAAGGAGACGGTTCCGGAGCGGCAGTTGCCTGCGCTGTACCGGGAGCTGGTCGATTTGGCGCATGAGGGGCCGCTTCAGCGGGGCGGGGCCGGGTTGTCGCTGGAGGACCGGACGCGGCTGCTGGCTCTGGTGGCGGTGATGCTGGATGCGGCGCCGCGGGCGGGGGAACTGGAGGCGATGAACGTCGCGGATCTGGGGGAGGATCTGGCGACGGTGCGGGTGGTGCGCCGGCCGCAGAACCGTTCCGGGGTGCGGCATGAGGATGTGGCGTACGCGCTGGAGTTGCCGCGGTCGACGGTGTCGAAGGTCTTGTCGGGTAATGAGGCGTACCGGGCGGTGGTGTCGACGGCGACGTGGCAGCGGGTGGAGGCGGCGGCCGCGCGGTGGGACGCGTCGCCGAGGGTGGAGACGTACCCGTTGCGGGAGGGGTCGCGGGTGGCGGTGCGGCGGTGGCTGCGTCTGCGGGAGGATCTGGTGGGCTCGCTGGAGGGCGGCCGGGATGCTCTGTGGGTGACGATCGCCCCGTCGAAGGCCGGTCCGCCGGGGATTCGGATGCGGGCGCAGGGGATCCGGATGGCGTATGCGCGGGGGATGACGGCTCTGAACATGCTGATGGCCGGCCAGTACGGGTGGTCTCCGATGCCGGCGAAGTTGGAGCAGCTGCGCCGGGCGGTGGACGTCGAGCCGCTGGAAGACCGGGCCAGGGGGTAGCCCGGGAGCGCTCTATGTTCCGGGGAGGGTGTCTTGGTCGACGTGGTGCTGGGTGGCGGGGCCGGGCCGGTTCTCGGGGTCGCAGTGGGGTCCGTATCCGGTGGAGCGGGATTCGGGGCGGGTGAGGGGCCGGCCGCATTTGCGGCAGTAGCGACGTGTGCCCGAGGGTTCGTTAAAGCCCGGATGGGGGACTTGTGAGGGGCTTGGTGGGCCCCTCTTCAGGCTGTGGGATCACGCTATGTGGGGTCTGTCGTAGCCCCACGCCTCGGGGTCATCGCCGACACATACCGGGCACATGCAGCGGCAGGTGTCCTCCAGGCCCGTGCACCGATCCGCACCCCACATGCAGTCGCCGTCCGCTCCCCGGCACAGCGGTCCGGGCTCGGGGCAGTCGGCCACCGCCATCTCGTGCCGACCGCACCAGGTCCGTTGCGCAGTCTCCAACTGGACGTCGCCCCATGCGTGGCCGTAACGGCGCGCGCCTTCGTCCCACGGGCAGCGGGCCTCGACCTCCTGCGGCGGGCAGGAGGGAGCGACGTCCGGGTAGGTCACCCAGCCGCCGCCCTCAGGGAAGGATGACCACTCCCGCCCGTCGGGCGCGTACCACTGCAACCAGGTACGGGGGCCAGGCTTCGTGACGGGCGTGGTGCGGCGCCAGACGTGGACGCCGCAGGAGACGCACCGTGCCGCGTCGTTGTTGCCCTGAAGGCGGTGGGCTCCCAGCATGCTGGCCTCATCGACGACGGACGTATCCATGCGGTGCATTCTTCCTGGTTGCGTGCGGGCCTTGATCGGTGGCGAGGTCCCGGGGTGGGGTAGAAGGTCAATCCCAGAGCCTGAGTTTCCGGCTGGCCAGGTGCAGGCTGCGGGTCTCCGGCGGGTAGCTGGTCGGGGCCTGGAGTCCGAGAGCCCAGACGGTGGCGGCGTACGGGTCTTGGCTGGTGCGGCGTCGGTCCATGATTCCTGCTGTGGCTGGTGGAGTGACTCCAGCTGGGGCTACACTGCGTGTGCGCGTTCAGTATGACTTCAGGCCACCACCCGGTTCGGGGATGGTGGCCTTCGTCATGCGGAGAAGGCGTCGTAGACGGATTCGGCGATCGCGTCGCCCCATTGAGAGTTGGGGATCTTTGCGGTCTTGCAGTGCCGCCAGGTAAGGGCGACGATTCCGGCGAGTGAGACGGTAACGGAGGCGCCGTCGGTGCCGGTGGTAACCACCCAACCGTGTTTGACGAGGTTTTCCGTGGCTGCTGGTGGGATGCGGGAGAACCCGGCGTGAATGGTCCATCCTTTCGCCTGTTCGTGCGCAACCCTCGCACCGGTGGCGGAATAAGCGAGCAGCAGCAAGTCGTCGGCTTGTCGCCTGGTGAGGAGGCTGGGACGGGCATCCATGCCGGGCTCCATCCGGATTCGGGTGTCGCCCTGGGACATGGTTACCGCGCCGTATGGTTCGGCCCCGATGGCTCTCGGCCCACCGTAGGCAGCGACGTGCTGGCGCACCAGCTCTGTGGCCTCGGACATGGGGGAGAGAGTCATAGCGGCGCCCCTGATGTTGGGGTCAATGTTGTAGATGTTCTTGCGGTAGGAGGTAAACAGCGCATGGCGGGCGATGAGGTTAGTGAATGTGCCCATGGGTTCTCCTAGGCGGCGAGTGCGGTGGTGGTGCGAGGGAAGTAGTCGCGTCCGAGTTCGCGGGCGATGAGCTGCTTCTCGCTGCGCGCCACGATGCCCTTTCCAGCGGGGGTTGTTGCCTCCGGTCGGTCGAGGATGAAGCCGATGCGGTGGCAGGTGTAGGACACGATTCGGTGGAGGAGGAAGCCGCGTGCGTCGCCCCGGAGGCGGCACATGGCGCGGATCTCGATCCGTCCGGTCTTGGTGGTGCGGATGTCGTGGGGTTCGATCGTGCGGATCGTCTCGGTGCCGTCCTGGTCGAGGTAGGTGATGGTGACGGCGTGCTGGCGGTCGAGGGCGCGGTAGAGGTCGGCGAGGGTCTTGGTGCTGGTCTGCTTGCTGGTCAGTTTCATTGGGGACCCCCGGGGTTGTGGTGTGGGTCCCACACTAGCCCTAAATGTATTGCACGCGCAATACATTTGTGTATTCTGGTTCCCAGAGCACCCCACCAGCACCGCAAGATCAATGTATTGCGGCTGCACTACAGAACGGAGGACACTGGCGTGGCCAACACCCCCACTACGCGCCCGCCCAACCGCCCCCGGACCGGCCGGCGCCCATCGGAAGGACGCCACGCCGTGCCCCTCAACCCCCGGGACCGACAGCGCCGCGACAACCTGGTCAAGGCCGCACAAGTCCTGCGCTCCACCCCGGAGCACGCCGACCTGGCCGACGACATCGACTACGTCCTCTCCCCGGACGGCGCCCTGTTCGTCAACAGGCTCCGCAAGCACGGCGAGGCCGACGCGGGCGGGCCGAAGACCGAACAGCCGGACAACATGCCCATCCGGATCCCGGAGGACCGGCTGAAGGTCCTCCAGCAGGGCCGGAAGGACGGCGTGAACCTGACGGAGGTCGTCGAGAACGGCTTCCGTGACTGGCTGACCGGCAAGTTCGAACTCCGTCTCGAACCCCGCGCCAAGCGGGGCTCGGCCCCGACGAGCGGCATCGTGAACATCCGCCCGCACCAGGACCTTCAGGACACGGTCGCCGCGAAGTGCGAGCGGGTCCGGGCGGAGCGGGCGGGCACCGGACAGACCGGGGCGGTGTATCCGACGACGGTGGCCGCGCACTGCCTGTACGCGTACTTCCAGATCGGCCCGTACGCGCCGGACACCGACCGGCCCGAGTAGGCCGGCCGTCGGGGGCGGGTCCGGACGCCGACAACCAGACCCGCACTCCGCGCACCTTGTATCGGATCACATAGGAGAGACCTCATGGCCACGGCCGTTGAGGCCCCCGCCAGCAGCACGGCGGAGGGTCCCACCTCGCACACCCAAAACCAGTTGGACGCCCTGGAGATCCTGCGGAAACCGTTCCAGCCCAGCCAGATCTCCAAGCTCCCCAAGATCGCGTGTAGCAGCTGCAACAAGGCCCCGTTCAAGGTGTGCGACAAACACACCCGCACGCGGTGCGACGTGTGCGCCAGCAGCCTGACGACCGCGCACATTCACCTGGACTACGTCGGGCACGCCGAGCTGACCGGCCGGCTCCTGGAAGCCGACCCGCTGTGGACGTGGGAGCCCATGGCCTTCGACGCTGACGGCCTGCCCAAGTTTGACCAGGTCGGGGGCCTGTGGATCCGCCTGACCGTTGCCGGTCACACCCGGATCGGCTACGGCGACTCGGACGGCAAGACCGGGCCGAAAGCCGTGAAGGAAGCCATCGGCGACGCGCTCAGGAACGCCGGCATGCGGTTCGGCGCGGCCCTGGACCTGTGGTCCAAGACCGACATGGCCAAGGCCGCCGCCGAGAAGGAACAGCTGTCCGCCGAGCCGTCCCGCGAGGACCGGCTGGACGACCTGTATTCGCTGATGCAGAAGCGCTGGGGGCATCTGGAAGGGCTCCGAGCGGTAAAGGTCCAGGTCGGCGAGGAGAACTTCCACGAGTCCCAGGTCCGTGACGCGGAGGGAACGCTTCGCCTGTTCGGTGAGCTGATCGACGACCGGATCCGGGGCCTGCTGGACAGCCAGAAGAGGGAGCAGTTCCTCAGCCGGGTCCGTAAGGGCTGGGACGAGCGGGCCGCCGTTGAGAAGCACCTGACTGAAGCCCGCGAGAAGCAGCTGCTGGACCATCTGGTCCCTGCCGGTAAGGACAAGGTCCCCACACGGATCGAGGATCTGTTGACGGACCGCCTGGCCGAGTTGTCCACGGGCGACGGCGAGAACACCGCCTCCGGCGGCTCGGCGAACGCTTCCGGCTCAGCCGCTTCCTCACCGCCCGAAGACGACGACGTAGCGGACGGACACGTCCAGCGTCTCATCGGGCAGATCGCCAACGACCACTGCTGGAGCAATCCGTTCACTCTGGTGCAGATCAAGGGCGACGCGGACAAGCACGGTGTCCTGGACCGGCAGGTGCAGGGCCCGGACAGGGCGTGGCTACCGATGCGGAAGCTGCTGGACGGCCGTATCGCCGAGCTGAACGAGACCGCGAGGAAGGCCGCGCCCGGCGGCGACACGGAGAGGAACACCGCCTGATGTACCGCAACGACAACGACGCGCTCACCGTCATGGACTGGTTCTGTGGCGCAGGCGGTTCCTCCCAGGGCGCCCACGCCATCCCCGGCGTGCGGGTCGAGCGTGCCGCGAACCACTGGGAGCGCGCCATCGAGTCCCACGCCGCGAACTTCCCCGCCGTCGACCACTACCGCGGCGACATCCGCGAAGCCCCCGTCGACAAGTGGCCCGTCACTGACATCTTCTGGGCCTCGCCCGAGTGCCCGCAGTGGTCCAACGCCCGCGGCAAGAAGCGGGACTTCGCGACCAGCCTCCAGGGCGACCTGTTCGACGACACCTTCGCTCCGTCGGAGGAAGTCGAGCGGAGCCGGGCCCTCATGGAGGAGGTGCCGCTGTACCTGCGCGGCGTCCAGGAGCGCGGTGGCCTGGTGAAGGCCGGCGTCGTCGAGAACGTCGTGGACGTCCGGGCCTGGGATCAGTGGGACCGGTGGCTCGGCGAGCTCCACAAGCTCGGATACCGCACCCGCGTCATCGCCCTGAACTCCATGCACGCCGACCCTCGCGCCGTCGAGAAGGCTCCTCAGTCCCGTGACCGGCTGTACGTCGGCTACTGGCACGAGACCCTCAGCCGGACCCCGGACTGGGACAAGTGGCTCCGTCCGCGCGCCTGGTGCACTGGCTGCGAGGAGTGGGTGCGGGCCGTCCAGCGGTTCAAGACACCTGGCCGGGACATGGGCCGTTACCGCCAGCAGTACGTATACCGGTGCCCGCAGACGAAGTGCCGCAACCAGATCGTCGAGCCTGATGTCCTGCCCGCTGCCGTCGCCATCGACTGGACTCTGCCCGGTCAGCGAATCGGCGAGCGGGCCCGGCCGCTCGCCGACAAGACCCTCGCCCGTATCCAGGCCGGCCTCGACAAGTTCGCCCGACCGATCACGCTCGAAGCGGCGGGTAACACCTTCGAGCGGCGGCCCGGCGTGCGGACCTGGCCCGTGGACTCGCCGCTCACCACGCAGACTACGAGCGCGACGAAGGCCATGGCCTACGAACCGTTCATGGTCCCGGCCGGCGGCACATGGCGAAACGCTCCTACCGCCGTCTCCGACGTCATGCCGTGCCGCACCACCCGGGAGAACGACGGGCTCGCGATCCCTCCGCTCCTCATCCCCGTCGAGGGCCGGGACGGCAAGGAACCCGCCTCCGCGAACAACCCTCTCCGCACCCAGACCGCACGGAACGAAACCGGCCTGGCCTGGCTCCCCTTCATGGTCACCATGCGCGGCGGAGGAGACCAGCTCCGTGGACGCTCCATCGGCGAGGCACTCGGCACGGTATCCGCGAACGGGAACCACCACGGGCTCGTCACCCCGAACGTGCCTGCCATGGTGATGCGGAACAACACTCCGCGGGGCAACGCGGCTCAGATGTGCACGCCGGTCGACGAGCCGGTTCGTACGCTGACGGCGGCTGGACACCAGTCCCTGGTGACCTGGGAACACCTGCTCGTGCCGTACTACGGCAACGGCACCGCGAAGAACGTTGCCGAGCCCGTGGGCACGCTCTCCACTCGCGACCGGTACGCCCTGGTCTCCGGCGATGTCGACATCAACGACGTTCTGTTCCGCATGCTGGAGCCGCACGAGATCGGGCGAGCCATGAGCTTCGCCGACCGGTACATCGTCCTCGGCTCCAAGCGCGAGCGTGTCCGCCAGTACGGGAACGCTGTCACGCCGAATGCCGCCGAGGTCATCCTGTGTGCCCTCGTGGAGGCGATCACGGGCGAGGAACTGGACCGGCACGTCGCCCCCGAGTTGGCTACCGCCGCCTGACACCCCGTCCGCCCCTCACCGGCCGGTCCCATTTCTGGGGCCGGCCGGACTCTTCTCCACCCTGGGAGGCCCGTTGTGGGCGATGTCCTGCTGTCCCTGTTCCTGGCCGCCCTGCTGATGGCCGGCTTCATCTACCCGGCGGTGCACGGCCGTCTGGTGCGGCGTCGCGGCTACGACCCGGACGTGTGGCCGCACCACGCCGACCGGTACGCCGAACTCGACGAGCGGGCTCTCAACCGGGCCGACTGTTCTGACCGTTTCTGATGTCTGGCTTCCCTGGGAGGTGGCCGCCTGTGCACTGGACCACTGTGGTGGCGTTGACCGCCGCCCCACTCACCGTGTTGATCGTGACCGGCTGGCATCGGCTCCGTGCCGCCCGCCGGGCCTTGGCCGTGGAGCATGCGCGCGCCCGCCTGGCGGACGGCTTGTACCAGCGGGACCTGTCCGTACTCCAGGCCCAACTCGACCACACCGAGGCCCCGCGCGTCACCGCCGGCCCGAACTCGGGCCCGGCCGACCGTACCCGCGGGCCGGGAGAAGCCCTGCCCGCCGCTCACCAGGAGGGAGGATCATCATGACCGATCCGATCAGCGCCCGTCAGAACCTCGTCGACCACCCGCACTACCGCTACCGCGGGTGCGCCCCCGACCCCGACCAGCCGCGCATGTCGGCCGCCGACCCGGACGTGCCGGTCGACGCCTGGGGCCCGTACACCGGGGACGGCGCCGAGCCGCAAGCAGACCGCCACGCCCGGGAGAAGGCCGCCCGCGCGATCTGCGGGCGCTGCCCCGTCCTGACCGTATGCCGCATATATGCGAACACGACGGTGCGGGACGAGGACGGGGTCGAGCACCTTACGGAGCCGGAGGGGATCCTCGGCGGGGAACTGGCGCTGGCCCGGCACCGGGCGCTGATCGCCCGCCGTCACGCCGCGACCGTCACGGACGGCCCGGCGGTGCGGGACGTGTCGGCCGCGCGTACCCCGCAGCGGCGCGCGCTGCTGCGGGCCCTGGCCCGGGAGACGGACGCGGAACTGGTCGCCCACCGGGTCGGCATGACGATGCAGGCGGCGAACTGGCACCGGTCGGCGCTGGTGGGGATCCTCGGTCTGGACCGGGAACGCGCCACCCGCGACCAGCTGCTCGCCGCGGCGGTGGAGCACGGTCTGCTGCCGCGCTCGGTGCGGATCGTGCCGGACGGGCGGTGGCCGGTGGCGGCGGCCCCGACCATGGACGGGATCCGGCAGCGCCGCATCAGCCGAGGACGGCCGGTCCAGTTGGTGCTGCCCGGCATGGAGGACATGCGCCGCCACCCCTCCCCCGCCCGAGCCGGGGGCCGTACGAGCACGGCCGACGGCGGCCGGGGCCGCGCGCACCTGCTGCGCATCGTCCGGCCAGACGCGCGCCCGCTGCTCCTGCCCCTCCCGCCGATCCAGTCCGCCCACGGCCCGACGGGTGCTGTGCCGGTGTTGGAGGCTGCCGCGTGAGCCGCCCGACCGAACACCCAGCCCCGACCGAGGCTCTGGCCGAGAAGGAGTCCGCCGCGGCGGCCGGGCTCGGCGCGGTGACCGACGGGCCGGCCGTAGACGCCGACCTGGCCCTGGCCGTGCGGTGCGCGAACTCCGGCCAGTACCTCGCCGGGCTCATCGCGACCGCCATGCTCGACCACGTCGGGCAGCCCGCCCGGCTTCCCGAGCTGCTGTGGCCGGCCGCCGACCCCGCCCTCGTCAGGCAGGTGTGGGAGGCCGGGCTCGCCACCGGCTACCGCGCCGGACAACGCGCTGCCCGCCCAGAGTGGACCGCCGACGGCCTCGACCGGGCCCGGGGCGCCCTGCGGGAGGCCGGCTACCAGCGGATGGCCCGGCACGTCGCCCGCACCCTGTCCGTCCACCAGCCCAGCCCGCACCCCGCCGACCGCGACACCCACGCCGGCGCGGCCCGCCACGGAGGCGAACGCCCGTGACCAACCGCCCCCGCCCCGCCCACGGCCGCGGTCGGCCGACCGTGTTCAACAACGCGGCGCGCGCCCGCTTCCTCCAAGCCGTCACCGAGGGCATGCTCCTCGCCCCCGCCGCCGCGCACGCTGGCGTCGTCCCCGAAGTCCCCCGCGGCCACGCACGCAAAGACCCCGACTTCGCCGCGCAACTCGCCGAGGCGAAAGCCCTGGGCCGGAAGGTCCGGCAGGAGCGGGCCCCGCACGATGAGGCCCGCTACAACAACCAGGGCTGCCGCTGCCGCACCTGCAAGAGCGCGGCCGCCGCCGGACGGGCCGCACGACGCGGACAGCCCAGCACCCACCCGAAGACCGGGCGTTCGCAGGGGGAGGTGGTCGGACTGCCGGAACGCGGGGAAATCCCCCCTTCCTTTTCGCTGGCCAGAGCCTCGTAGGAGGGGGCGGCCAGGGGAGCATGATCGCGTTATTTAGTTCCGGTTTTTATTGGACACGGGGCGGGCCCGCCGGCCCGGCCGGTGAGCGGCAGATCTGACGACAAGTCGGGGGATCCGACACGATCCGTAAGAGGTGGGGACAGTGGCACCGCGAATTGGTAGGCTGAGCCTGGCGCCAGACGACCACTCAGAGGGACGGTCCGGCTGGTACCACCCCAGACATAGGTCTGGCCCCGCTGAATTCCAAGGTGTGCGACCACCAAGGAGCGGGACCAGGTCGACACGCAACCTGACCGAAGGTGCCGACATGGCAAAGCTTACCCGGGGTCATTCCCCGTCAGACAGGCAGACCCGGAACTCTGGCGTGAACATCACACCACCGCCATCGAGTACGGGCCCTGTCACTTCCACTAAGCCGCTCCTGTGAGCCGCGCCGGTCTGCGGCCGCCCTTCCCCTACTACGGAGCGAAGGGCCGACTCGCTGGCCAGATCGTCGACCTCATCCCCGACCACCGCGTCTACGTCGAGCCGTTCGCCGGCTCGGCCGCCGTGCTCTTCGCCAAGCCTGCGGCGCCCGTCGAGGTCATCAACGACCTGGACCGTAACGTGACCACGTTCTTCCGTGTCCTCCGCGACCAGGAAGCAGATCTCCTCCGCGTCCTGCGCCTGACCCCGTACGCGCGGGACGAGTTCGCGGCCGCGGACCTGTCCGAGGAAGGCATCACGGATCTCGAGCGCGCCCGGCGCTTCTTCGTGCGCACCACTCAGGGGCACAACGCAGCTGGTTCCGGGGGCCGCGCCGGGTGGTCGAACGGCATAAGGGCTCGGCACACCGACGCCACGGCGACCGTGAACCTGGTCGAGCGGCTGGACCGGCTTGCCGAGCGCCTCCGTACGGTCGTGGTCGACAACCGTGACGCCTTGGAGGTGGTGGCCGCGCATGACTCGCCCGACACCGTCTTCTATCTCGACCCGCCCTACCTGTCCGGCACCCGGCAGTGCGCCCGCGACTACGCGCACGAAGCGGACAGTGAAATCTTCCACCGTTCCCTCGCTGAGGCCCTCCACAGCGTGCAGGGCCTCGTCCTGCTGTCCGGATACCCCTCGGAGCTGTACAGCGAGCTGTACGCGGGATGGGATCGGTTGGAGATTGCGGTGCACCGCGCCGCCACGAACTCCCGGGGACGCACCGACGTTCCGCGGGGAACCGAAGTGGTCTGGTCCAACCGGCCACTGAGCCGACAGGTCTCCCTCTTCGAGGAAGTCTCGTGACCAGCCGCATCGAACCTCATGAGAGGAATCAGATGACGTAGCCCGTACGAGCGGGAGGTCCTGGGCCCCTTGGCGGGGGCACTTCCTCTACCGCTGGCCGCTGGTGTTGGCGCACCGTGCGCGGCCGTATCCGACGGCTCGGTTTGGCGACCGAGCTAAGGCCCGAACTTCAGATCCGGTTTGGCGACCGGGCCCGAGTGTTCGAGCGACCTACAGGTTCTGCGCGAACCCCGCGAAGTCCCCACCGGGGCTCTTCGCTGTCCCCACTCTTCCCAGAACAGGACGGGTACATAGTGCCGTACGCCGACGCCTCTTGTCAGCTTCCGCGCGCCCGCACGGGCGATTCGCGAACTATTTCCCCCGCCAACGGCGGCATCCCGTGCCAGAAGAACCACCACTCGACGGCCCCCGATGCCCTCCGTGTCGCCCCTGGCGACCAGTGGATCGACACCACCAGCGGACGCATCGCCACCTGCCCCCACTCCTGGATGCAGTCCGTCCACTGGGTCGGCGGCAGCGGCCTCTACAAGCCGTCCCGCACCCACGGTCCCGGCTGGGGGCCCACCACCATCCTCATTGCCAAGGAGATCTCCGCCCTCGGCGAGTGCCGGCCGTCCGTCGCCTACCTCGCGCGGAAGCTGAAAATCTCCGAGAGGACCGTGCAGTACCACCTCGGGATGCTCCGGGAGGCCGGGCTCCTTGCATACCGCAGCAAGGGCACCCGCATCAGTCGGGGCGTCAACCGGGCCAGCGTCTTCGAGCGGATCATCCCCGTCGCCTTCGACGAGGCCCTCGGGATCCGTACCATCCAGCGCGACGAGACCGCCCCCGCCTACACCCGGGTCCCGGTCGGGATCGCCGAGAAGGGCCGGGCCCTGATCGGGAAGCTCGCGAAGAAGGCCGCCCGGAAGACCCGCCGCCGGCCCCGGAAGCGCACCCGATCCGCAGGGTCGCTTTGCACCCCAATGCAGGGTGGTACCTCAGCGGGGACAACTACCGGTACTACTTCGCTTCCCTCTGACACAGATCTCGCAAGCGGGGACCACGATTCCCCCACCCCCCAGCAGCCCAAGCGCGCCACCCCCGTGGCGAGGAAGCTGAACCAGGTCGGGCGGCGTAAGCAGCTCGCCCGCGAACTCATCACCCAGGTGCCGTGGCTCGCCGGCGCGTCACGGGACCGCATCGCGTGGATCGCCCGGCACGTAGCCGACGCCGGATGGACCGTCCTCGAGGTCCAGGCCGTCGCCGAAGCCATGCCCCTGACCCGCCAGCAGGTGCGCCGCCCGTCCGGGATCCTCGCCCACCGCCTCAAGGGCGCCCACCTGCTGTACAACACCCCCGGCAAGCGCCGTACCGCAGTTCTGGCCTGGCAGGAGTCCCGGGCCGCCGAGCACGCCCGTCACAGCGGCTACGAAACCCTCGGCGAAAGGCCCGCCCGCGCCTCCGTCCAGCGGATCCTCCGCGAAGCCGTCACCCGGAGCCGCCCGCAGCCCAGCCCCGCCGACCTGGACGACGCCGTCGAGTACCACTGCGACGAGACGCACCACGTCGACATCGAGGCCATCGACCCGGCCGACGTCATCGACCTGCGGGCCGCCGCCGAAGCCAACCTCCACCTCATCCGGGAAGCGATCCCCGTCATGGGCGAAGCAGCTGCCCGCCGCCTCTACACCAACCGGCTCGTCGACCGCGCCCTCGCCGCGCACTCCACCAACGCCCGCATCACCCAGCCCTGGCAGGAGGCCACCACCTATGCCTGACCACCCCGCCGGGTCCGGCGCTGACCTCGCCCGCCAGGCCCTCGCCGCCTACAAGGCCACCGCCGGCACCCGTCCCACCACCCCACGCAAGACCGCCCGGATCCGCCGCAACCGGCCCGGCGGCCGCGACCCGATCACCCTCGCCACCGCGATCAGCCGCATCAACGCCGAACAGGGCTGGGAAGTCGGCCTGCACGGCGGCAGCATCCTCGACCAGTGGACGGTCCTGTGCCCGCAGTACGACGGGCTCATCGCCGCCGAGGGCTTCGACCCAGACCGCGGCCGGCTCGACCTCCGGCCCTCCACCCCCGCCTACGCAACACAGCTCCGGCTCCTCGGCGGACAGCTCGCCAAGCAGATCAACGACAAGCTCGGCCGGACCGTCGTCCGCTCCATCCGCGTCCTGCCCATCGGCCCCATCACCCAGCCCAGAACCGCATCCGTGCCCGAGCAGCCAACCACGCCCATCAGCCTGGCACCCGTCCGGACCCGCGACACCGCCTCCCCCGGCTACCACCTCGCCCTCGCCGCCCACCTTGAGCACAAGCCCGACCCCGGCCCCACCAACCCGCACCTCCGCGCCGCCATCCAGGCCAGCGACCACGCACTCGCAGACCCCGCCCACCGCGAACCCGAAACCGCGTTCACCGACGCCATCGCCGCTGCGGAGAAACTGACGGTTGGGCAACCGGACGACAGCCTGGACGCCTCGCTGCGAGCCGCCCGAGCCAGGGCCGCCCGCGAACGCTCCGGGGACGTTCAGCCCGTACGCCGACTCTTCGAGACCGCGTGATCCAGGAGGGCAATTATCACGCCGTGATAATCACGAGCCCGGCTGGATGAAACTGGGTCATCAACGGCGAACCAGGTGACACTTACACCCCAGAGGTCAGTAAGGTGACGTCATGGCCTCTCCATACCCCCAGGGAGAGCGGGAAAAGGTGGCGTCCAAGCTGCCCCCCGCGCTCCGTCAGACGCTCAAGATCCGCGCCGCTGAACTCAGCTTGGACATCCAAGACGCCGTCACCACCGCCATCGTCACGTGGCGGGAGCACGCTGAAGGAGCGGCCTCAGTAGAGACCACAGGTGCCGAATCTTTCAGCACCTGGCTCCCCGCCGGCCTGTACGACGAATTCAAGGCGACATGCGGAGACCGAGACATCTCCTACATCCAGGGCCTGGCCCAAGCCGTCCATCGGTGGCTTCAAGACCACCCCTCTCCTCGGCACGGCACTACGGAAACCGAGCCCGAACGGAAAATCGTTGGGAACCAGAAGGGCGGAGTCGGGAAGACCGCCGTGTCCGCCGGCATCGCCCAGGCGTACGCCGAGGAAGGTAAACGAGTCCTTCTGGTCGACTACGACCCGCAAGGACACCTCAGTGAGCAACTCGCTATCCCTCAGATCCAACCCGGTCACGACAGCCTCGTCTCCCACATGTGTGGCGAAGGCGAAGGAGACCTTGCTGATGCCATCGTCGTCATAGACGATCCACGCTTCGAGAAGCGCCTCCACCTTCTGCCCGCCTGCTTCGACGGGTTCCTCCTGGACCCGCGTATTGCAGTCGTCGCGACCCAGAAACGCGGCTTCCAGAAGGAAGCAGCCCTCGAACTTGCGCTCCGCCCCGTCGAAGGAAACTACGACGTCGTCATCATCGACTGCCCCCCCAGCCTCGGTATCGCCATGGACGCCGCCCTGTACTACGGCCGGCGCCGCCGCGGGGAAAAGCCTGGACGATCCGGTGTCATCATCCCGGTCCTCGCTGAAGACTCTTCCGCGACCGCCTACGAAATGCTCGCCCAGCAGATCGAAGACCTCCGCGACGACCTAAGCCTCGACGTCGACTACCTCGGATTGGTCGTCAACCTTTACGACAGCCGCCGCGGCTACGTCGCCACATCCTCCCTGGCCGACTGGAAGGCCCTCGGAGACCCGCCCGTCCTGGTCGTCATCAACGACCTCAAAGAGCAGCGCGAAGCTGTCCGAGTACGCAAGCCCCTGCTGTCGTACGCACCGCACAGCGAACAGGCCAAGGCCATGAGGCTGATCGCCAAGGGGGCATCACGATGAGCAAGGCCGACACCCTCGGCGGCTCCTCCGCCTTCGGAAGGGCTCGGACAGCACGCAGTTCACGGCGCAGCGCTATCGAGAACACCGTGGGAGGCGCCACCGCAGCCACAGCGGCCATCACCGAACTACCGGTCACCGTCATCAGCGACAACCCCGACAACCCCCGCGACCACCTCCGCAACCTGGAGGAGACGGTACAGAGTGTCCGCGAAGTCGGCGTTCTTCTCCCAATCGTTGTTGCCACCGTCGATGCCTACTTGGCGAAGCGCCCCGGCAGGGCCGCCGAACTTGAGGACGGATCCCAGTACCTCGTCGTTGACGGACACCGAAGGCTTGAAGCCGCCCGCCAAGTCGGGCACGCCACCATTCCGGTCCGAGTTGATGACGCACGCGTTGCCACAGACGAAGCACTCCTCGAGGCCGCGTTCGTCGCGAACTACCACCGCGACGACATGACTGACCTCGAAGAGGCCACAGCACTTCAGCAACTCGTTGACTTCTACGGAAGCCAGACGAAGGCCGCCAAACGGCTCGGCATCCCGCAGGGGACACTGTCCACCAAGCTGTCACTGCTGAAGCTCAGTCCGGAACTTCAGGCCGACTTGCTGACCGGAACGCGGAAGGTGGAGCACGTACGCAACCTGGGCAAGCTGTCTCCGGAGGAGCAGAAGCAGAAGGCGGACGAGCGTGCAGTATCTGCGGCCCGGCGGTCAGCACCTCAAACCAAAACGGTTCCACCGACGGCGTCCGCAGAATCGGGGAGCGATTATCACGGCGTGATAATCCCGGGGAACCCGAGCCCTCTGGCTGGCCAAGCCCAACCAACGGCGCCGGCAATGTCCTCGGCGGAACGCCAGGGCTCCTCGAGCAACGCCGAGTCCTCCATGCCGGAGCCGGCGACCAGGTCAGAACCCCGTACTCCGGCTGCTACGACGAAACCGGCCCTGCCCACCCTGGTCACAAAGGGCGCCATCCCGTGGGGCGACCCGGAGGAAGTCGCCAACATTGCTCAAGAATGGATGACGCCAGAGAACTTCGCGGCTCTCGCGAAGATCCTTAACGACAGGCAGGCGTAGCTGAGCTTCAAGCCAGCCATGCAGAAGGAGCAGGATCTGCGGGGTGGCTACCTGCGTGGCTGTCCGGCGGACTACAATCGCCGTCATCTGACGGGCACGCGCTCGTGAGGTCTCGAGCCCCCGCAGGGCCCGACGGGTGTTGTCGGCAAAACTCCGCCCCGAAGGCCCGCGGGGGCTTCCTCATACCCGGCCGGCCGTGGCAGGGCGTGGCCTGGACCAACCGGCAGAGTCGTATCAATACTCAGGACACCCTTACCCGCCGGGCCGGATTGCTGCCACAGTGACACCCCTGGGTCTGGTCCGGCGGCAGCCCCAGGAACAGAGACCCGGGCCCGGGCAGGACCAGGGCGACTGTGCTTGCACCCTTCCCTCTGCCGGAGAGCGGAGACACCCCCATGTCCTCCATGCCTGCGGCAGACCCCACATCTGCCACACCCGACAAGCCCGGCAGCATGCCCGGTGACGTCATCCGTCTCGACGACCGGCGCACCGCCCGCGCGCCCCGGCCGGCGTCCGCCGACGCCCGAGGCGACGCCGGAACCCCGGCCGGCCCCGACGGCCTGGGTGACGGGCCGAGTCCGGAGCAGCAGCTCGCCGAGACGATCGAAGCCATCCTCATCAGCCGCGGGTTCACCCTGGCCGACACGGCCACCAGCACCGTGTACACGGCCACCCTCGATGCCGTGCTCCTCATGCTCGAGGGCGCCCAAGTCGAAGGTGTCATCGAGGCCGTCCAGCACCGGGCGCTGGCCGGGATGATTCACGGCATGCGTGACGCGCCCGGCCGTGTCTGAATCCGACCACCCCAAAACGGGTTCAGGCGTGACGAACCGACAGGGTGCGGTAGCTACCTGCTGATCAATAGCGACAGTCTGTTCAACTTCGGCCATGCGCGTGCCATAGTGGGGCGTCCGGAATCCACCGGAAACGCTTCCGGCTCCCCGGCGCACGCCCCGAACCAACCCGGTCCGTACCGCTGCGCCCCCAAGGGGGGCCGCCTAGGGGACGGGGACACCATGGATACGGGAGACGACACCGCCGCCAGCAGACTGCGCACCCTCGCCGAGCACTACATCGAACCCGTCCGCACCGGGCCCGCCGGCCGCGGAGTGTCCTCGCCCGAAGGCCGGGCCCCTCT
Source organism: Streptomyces hebeiensis (assembly GCF_052983195.1). Taxonomy (NCBI): domain Bacteria; kingdom Bacillati; phylum Actinomycetota; class Actinomycetes; order Kitasatosporales; family Streptomycetaceae; genus Streptomyces; species Streptomyces hebeiensis. The sequence continues at coordinate 26,769 of NZ_JBRKBE010000002.1, read as the reverse complement.
CAACCTCGGCATCATCAACCACATGGCCGCCTGCCGAGCCGAAGTCCTCGAGCACGCCGAGCGTGACGCCCCCGACGCCGAGCCGGCCCCCACCCTCCCCGACGGCATCTACGCCTGGTGGCGGAACAACACCCGCCACCTCGACGCCGAGAAACGGCAGGCCCGCGAAACCGTCATCTACCGGCAGGCGCTCGAGCACGCCATCGCCATGGGCGACTACAAGGTGATCCGCCGCCACCCGTGCCCCGCCTGCGGATGCTGGGGCCTTTTCTGGCGTGCCACGGCCCGCCGCGCCGCCTGTTCCAACCTCGACTGCCTCGACGCGGACGGCATGACGAGCACCTGGGGGCTCAGCCGACTTGCGCACGAGCACATCACCCGGCAGAAAAACGCGGCGGAGAGGGCAACCGTCTGACAGGTTGGGGTGTCTACCAAGCATCACAACCGCACCACCAGCACCATGAAGCCCCGGGCCCCCTGGCAGGAAGGCCCCGCCCGCCGAATCGGCCGCCGTCAGCTGCGAACTGTGGCCGTCGAGTCGATGGGAGACAGCCCCGTGGCCGTCTACAGTCTCAGCCCGTACGTCGACATGGTCACCGTCGAGGAGTGTGTAGCCCTCTTCGCGGAGACGGGACACCCCAAGGGGGAGTCCACGCTGCGCCGGTGGATACGGAAGAACCGTCTGATGACGGACCGGATCGGAGGGAAGACGGCGGTGTCCTGGACGGAGATGCAGCAGATCCACCGCGACATGATCGCGCGCAGCGGCTGAGCCCCGCGCTGCGTTGAGACCGAGGAAGCCCTCGCCCACTACCCCCGGGGCGGGGGCTTCCTCACACTCACACCATCAAATGTATTGCGCGTGCAATACATTTAGGCTTATGCTGGCAGAGCCGACAAGGCCAGACCCCCACAAACAGGGGCTGGTCGAGTAACCCCACCCAGGAGCTCCGCCATGAGCGTGATCAGCCCTGCCCGGACCACCACGGTCGACTACAACACCCTCCCCGCCAACACCCAGAGCGCCTTCGACCGGCTCATGGAACAGGCCGACCACACCGCCAACGCCGCCGAATACGAAGCCCTCATGACCGCGCTCATCGCCATCACCGGCATCACCGGCGTCCGCTACAACGAAATCCTCAAGTGCGCCTGCCCCTGCGACTGCGGACTCATCTTCGACGCCGACGCCCCCGGCCTCCACACCGTCGAAGACCCCCAGGGCTACAACCTCGGCCGCCTCCAGTGCCCCCAGTGCACCGACGACCACCCCACTGGGCACGCCGAATAGCCCTCTCAGCCCCCGACCCGGGTCGAGCACCACACCCACAGTGCGCAGTAGCTCCCCGGGCCGGGTGACACCCCCACCTCGCAGCACGCCGCCGTACCCGGGAGACACCCATGTCCAGCACCGGCACGATCCTCCGCACCGCCGCCCAACTCCTCAACTACCACGGCCTCCACACCGGCGACCACTTCGCCTCCAACACCGGCCAGCTCGACCTCAACGCCGCGATCTTCCGCGCCGTCACCGGCAAAACCCCCAACGCCTTCCTCACCGACGACGACCAGGCCCTGCTCCTCATCACCACCAACGAGCCCGCCATGGACGCCATCCGCATGCTGTCCGCCGTCCTCCCCACCGAACCGCCCACCGACGACGAGACCGGACTCGACAACCACATCGAACACCTCGCCTGGTGGGCCTCATACGCCCCCAACCCCGACCGCGGCTGGCCCGCCCCGACCGTGTCCGAGGCCATCGGCGCACTCCACCGCGCCGCCCAGACCGCCGACACCCTCACCGACATCCCCACGCACCGCGCCGCCGCCTGAACCCCGCTCCTCCACCGCAACCGGAGACCCCACGCCATGACCACCGAACGGAGCGCCACCTGATGCCCACCAACCTCTTCGGAAACCAGCCCACCCGCCTCGGATACAAGGACCAGGAATGGTCCGTCTGGGTCTCCGGCATGGACGAGATCTACGACATGGAGACCCTCGGCGGCGCCCTGAACCGGGCGAACGAACTGAACGCCACCTTCGCCCAGCTCCACTTCAACTCAACCAGCGAGCACGACCCGGTCACCTACGCCGTCGTCCTCCACCACGGCTACGCGTGGACCGTCCACACCGAGCATGCCAACGGCCGCGACTGCGGCGTCCCGGCCTGCGCCCCCTGCTCCACCAATCGGCCCGCGCCCGACCGCGGCGTTACCGACTCCGCCTGACCACCCCGGCCCGGGGCGTGCTGCCCCGGGCCCCGCCCCGGAACGGACCACGCCATGACCACCATGACCATCGCCCCCGCCGGAACCGGCGACAACGCCGACGACCGCTGGGAGGCCGGCTACACCGACGGCGAACTCGCCGCCATCACCGGCCTCACCGAACGCCGCGCCCGGGCCCGCGCCGAAATGGCCGACGACCACGACCCGCTCTACGCCGCCGGCTACTGGGACGGCTACCTCCACACCACCGCCGTCAACGGCGCACACAACCCGAAGCAGGGGCAGACCCGATGAAGAACATGAAGCCGAGGCCGAAGCCCCCCGTACTGACGCCAGAAGAGAAGGCGCGCGAGATTGACCTGCGAAACGAGCATGCCCGCGCCAAGCGGTTTCAGCCGACACCGAAAACCGCCCCCAAGCCCACGAGCGGTGCTCGATGAACTCCCGTAACGAGGTACGTCGCCAGTACATCGTGGGGGCACTGATCGAAGCCGCGGCCATGTACCCGGAGGACGCCCGGTCGTACCTTGCCGAGCACGACGCGGCTCACCGCACCCAGGTTCTTCGCGAGACCGCCGACGCCGCCTCCGCGACGATCCGCCGCTACCACTTCACCGGCCTCCGCGAGGACCAGCCCGAGCCCGAGCCGATCAGCGCCCCGTGACCTGGCCCGAAGGAATCGCCGCCGTGCTCGGAGTCGTAGCCGCCGCCATGATCTACGCCTCCCAGCACGGCCTCGGCACCCGCAACACCACCCCGAAGGACCCGCCGCAGGACGGAGAACAGCCGTGAGCAAGACCCGGACCGGCAAGACCACCCGCACCCGCCGCCCCAAGCCCGCCGCCACCACGACCCGCCCCACGCCGACCCCCGCCCTGCCCGTACGACCCGTCACCCCCGACTTCATCACCGTCCAACAGATGACCGCCGCCTACACGGCCCGGCTCGCCGACCTCCCCCACATACCCGTCACCGCCTGGACCCCCCAACCCGACGGAACCCTCCGCGCGCACCTCCACGACGGCACCCACCTCATCCACACCCCCACCGGCCCCACCCCGTTCCGGGCCCTCACCCCCTGCCCCGCCGGAGCCCACCACGACAACCCCATCACCACCGGCCACGACCTCCACGGCATCCAGAACCTCGTCGCCACGTGCACCGCCCGCCACGGCCGGCACCGCATCCACCCCCTCGCCACCGCAGTACGCCTCGCCGAAGACACCCAACCCCTCGATTCCACCGACCTCAGCAACGACCAGCCCAAGGAGCACCCCCACCCGTGATCAATCTCGCCTTCGTCGACACCGAGACCACCCACCTGAGCGTCGACCTCGGAGACGCTTGGGAAGTCGCCGTCATCCTCCGCAGCTTCGACGACAACGAGCCTGCCGACACCGAGTACCTGTGGCAGATCCGCTCCAACCTCGCCACCGCCGACAAGGAAGCGCTGGAGGTTGGCCGCTACCTGGAGAGGTTCGCGGTCCCGCCGAACGCCGAAGCCGCGTGGACCGGCTACGAGGACGGGCCCGTCCTGCCCATGACCCGTCTCGCCGTCACGGATGCCATCCGCAACGTCCTCTCCGGTGCCGTCCTCGTCGGCTCCAACCCCGGCTTCGACGACCGCTTCCTCCGCAAGCTCCTCGGCCCCGGCTCCGCACAGTGGCACTACCGGCCAGTCGACATCGCCACTCTGGCCGCCGGCTACATCCACGGCGCGACCGACACCACCCAGTACCCGGGGTCCGACTCGACTGTGGCACTGCCGTACTCCTCACGCCGCCTCTCCCGGGCCGTCGGCGTCGAACCCCCCGGCCCCGACACCGCCCACACCGCCCTCGGCGACGCCCGCTGGGCCCGCGACGTCTACGACGCCATCACAAAGGAGAACCGCAATGGCTGACACCAGCACCATCGAGTGGACGGATGCGACCTGGAACGTCGTCACCGGATGCGACAAGGTCTCGCCCGGCTGCGAGAAGTGTTACGCAGAGACGTTCGCCGAGCGCTGGCGCGGCACCAAGGGGCACCACTTCGAGAACGGCTTCGACATCACCCTCCGCCCCGAGCGACTCGACCTTCCCTTCAAATGGCACAAGCCCAAGCGCGTCTTCGTAAACAGTATGTCCGACCTGTTCCACAAGGACATCCCCGACGAGTACATCGCCCGCGTCTTCGCGACCATGGCTCGCACGCCGCAGCACACGTATCAGATCCTGACGAAGCGGCACGGGCGAATGCGGTCGCTGCTCGGAAGCCACATCGACGGCGGGCAGAACCTCCTCGAAGCCGCATCCGACGAGGAAACCGCGCAGGCCCTGTACGACGCCTTCTGGCCTCTCCCCAACGTGCACCTCGGGGTGAGCGTCGAGAATCAGCACTGGGCAGACATCCGCATCCCCGCCCTCCTCGACACTGCCGCTGCCGTCCGCTGGATCAGCGCCGAACCCCTCCTCGGCCCCATCGACCTCAACGGCCCGATCATCCCCGGACGCGGACGCCCCAAGCTCACCTACTGGCTCACCGGCCGCCCCGGCCTCGGCGAGCCCAGGACGACGGCCACCGATCTCCAGATGCACCCGCTCGTCACCGGGCCCCGACTCAACTGGGTCGTTGTCGGAGGCGAGTCCGGCCACGGCGCCCGCCCGATGAGCCCCGACTGGGCCCGCTCCCTCCGCGACCAGTGCCAGAACGCAGGCGTCCCCTACCTCTTCAAGCAGTGGGGAGAGTACGCCCCGACCAGCTACATGGCGATCGGCGCCCACAAGAAGGGCCACGTACACGTCGGCGACCCCATCGACGACCTCGGCCACCGCTGGGAGATGCGCCGCGTCGGCAAGGGCAAGGCCGGCCGCGAACTCGACGGCCGCACCTGGGACGAGTTCCCGAACACCCCATGAACGGCTACCTGGCGGGCTGCCACGGCAAAACCCGATTCCCCAGCCGCCGGGCAGCCCGCCGCCGAGCCCGACAAATACGAGGCGAAGGCGGCCCCCGCCTCCACGCCTACCGCTGCCGGTACTGCCACACCGTCCACCTCGGCCACCCGCCCGGGCACGCCACCCACCTCCGCGCCGGACCCCACGGCCCCATCCACATACAGGAGTACGCCGCATGAGCCACCGGAGCCCACCCCACTGCCACCGATGCCCCGACCTCGACGACGACGTCATGCCCGGCTGCATGGGCACCGCCTCCAACCAAGGCACAGACGCCACCGCCCGACTCCTCACCCGGTGCACCTGCTCCGCCAACCGCGAACTCCCCGCCGAAGACTCCGCCAACGCCCGCATCGCCGCTCTCGAAGCCCGCCTCGCCGAACTGGAAGCCCGCCTGTGACCACCACCCCACTCGAATTCACCAGCCCATACGTATGGGACCCCACCCCCTGCATCAACATCGACGTCTACGGCATCGCAGGACCCCAAGGAAGCAAGACCGCCGTCGGATACGGACGCAGCAGAAAGACCGGCCGAACCATCCCCCTCATGAGGGAGTCCTCCACCAAGGTCAAGCCCTGGCGCGACAAGGTCCAAGCCGCCATCGAAGCCGCCCTCCTTGCCGGAGACGCCCGGTACCTCGCTGGACCCGTACGCGCCGACATCACCTTCACCATGCCCAAGCCCATCAAGGCTCCGAAGCGGCGCCGCTCCTACCCCGCCGTCACCCCCGACATCGACAAGCTCGAGCGCTCGACATACGACGCGATCACCAAAGCCCGGGCGTGGAAGGACGACGGGGCCGTCATCGAGAACCACAACCGCAAGGTCTACCCCGGCGAGCACCCCGACGCCCTCGACCGACCCGGCGCGCTCATCCGCCTCTACACCCTGAACGGAGACCCCTCATGACCACCCGAACGGGCCGTCCCACGAGACGTGCCGCCGCGCCCGCCCTGACCGGGACGGCCGCCGAAGACTGGCGCACCAGCGGTATCTGCCGGGATGCAGACCCCGAGCTGTTCTTCCCTGTCGGCATGTCCGACCGGGCGAAGGCCCAGGCCGAGGAGGCGAAGGCCGTGTGCCGGCGCTGCCCGGTGATGGCGGAGTGCTTGGCGTGGGCGATGGAGACGCGGCAGGACTCGGGGGTGTGGGGCGGTATGGCGGAGTGGGAGCGGCGTCGCGCGCACCGTCGGGAATCGCGGGTGATGAGTGCCGTGGGGCGGATCCTGACGACGCAGCTCGCGGAGTTCGAGGCGGCGCTGGCGGCCGGCCTGCCGCCGGGACGGATCGCGCGGAAGCTGGCGACGAACGTGCAGACGGTGAACAACGTGGCCGCGGTGCTGGAGAAGAGGCAGGAAGAGGCCCGTCTGGGCATGGGGGTGGCGGCATGAGGAGTCTCGAGGCCGGCCACGTCGGCACCTCGAACCGGTACGCGTACGGGTGCCGCTGTGTCCCGTGTACGAAGGCCGCTACCCGGGCGGATACGGAGAGGCGCCTTGACCGGATGGCGGGCCGTCCGCGGTCGGTTCCTGCCGAACCGGTTCGGGAGCATGTTCTTGCGCTTCAGAGCGCCGGGTTGAGTAATGGGCAGATCGCTGCCGCTGCGGGGGTCAGTGAGACTACGGTTGCGGGCCTGGCGTCGGGGCTTCGGAAGACGTCGCTGCGGGGGACCGCGGAGAGCATTTTGGGGGTTCGCGGGTCGCAGCCGGTCACGCGTGGGTGCGTGTCGTCGGTCGGCGCGGTGCGCCGGATCCGTGCCTTGTATGCGCTGGGGCACTTCCAGTACGAGATCGCAAGCGCGTGCGGCCTGTCCAGGGATTTCGTCAGTGACTTGGCTGCCGGGAATTGGTTGTCGCTGGCTGTGGAGCGGGACGTGTCGATTCGGCGCGCGTACGACCGGTTGGGAATGACGGTCGGCGGCTCATGGAAGACCCGCCGGTGGGCTGAGCGGAAGGGGTGGGTTCCGCCTCTGGCGTGGGATGACGACACGATCGACGACCCGGATGCGGTGCCGCAGACGGACGCGGTCCCGCCCGAGTACACGGAGGGCGCGAACGTGGTGGATCGGTTCCTGCTGGGCGAGTCGGTGGTCCTCGACAAGGAAGGCCGCAGGGAGGCTCTCCGGCATTTGATGGAGTGGACGGCATTGTCTGCGGAGGAGATCGGGGCCCGGCTGGACATGTCGGGGGATTCAGCGGTGAGGGCGTGGGAGCGGATCAAGGCTCGTGCGCGCCAGGAAGGTGGGCCGGTGCCGTGGCGCCGCGTGTATGTGGCGCCGGCGCGCGAGAAGAGCATGGGTCGTGACGATGTGAGGAGTGCAGCCTGATGGCAGGCGAGACCGTGATCACCGTGGTGGGGAATCTGACTGCGGACCCGGAGCTTCGATACACGCCGGCTGGTATGGCGGTCGCGAAGTTCACGGTGGCGTCGACCCCGCGGGTGTTCGACAAGCAGTCCCGGGAGTGGAAGGACGGGGAGGGTCTGTTCCTGTCGTGCTCGGTGTGGCGTCAGGCTGCGGAGCATGTTGCCGAGTCGTTGGCCAAGGGCATGCGGGTCATCGTGCAGGGCCGGCTGCGGCAGCGGTCGTTCGAGGATCGTGCGGGTGTGAAGCGGACGGTGGTCGAGTTGGAGGTGGAGGAGGTGGGGCCGTCGTTGTTGCGTGCGACGGCGGTGGTGTCGCGGGTGGCTGGGAAGGTGCCGCCTGTGGTTGAGGAGGCGCGGCGGGCGCAGGGGCGGGCGTCTGTGGAGGATCCGTGGCAGCAGTCGGCCGGGGGTGGTGGTTGGGGGAGCGGGGAGGAGCCTCCCGCCGTTCTGATGGGCGTGGGTTGGTAGAGAGGGTGCGGTCCTTCGGGGCCGGGCTCTTTGGTTTTGGGTGGCACCCCAAGGTGTAAATGTATTGCGCGTGCAATACATTATGGGTTAGGCTGGCACAGCCGACAACGACCCGCACAACGGGCCGGAGACCCCGAAAGGGGAACACCCCATGGAACTTCGCCTCATCGACCCCAACGGCTACACCGTCCCGGACACCACACAAACCGTCACCGACGACACCGCCGACAAGGTCCGTGAGCACCTCCTGACCGAGATCGCACCCCAGCACGCCGCCCAGTGGGCCGACTTCGGATACGACCCGCGCAACTACCGCGTCGCCTGACAGTCCCACCTCTCTTCAGGAGTCAGCATGAAGCCCCGATTCCAGCGCAACGAAATGGTCCAGTACAAGGGCAGCATCGCGCGTTTCCAAAGCTGGCTGTTCGACATCATCGCCGTCGACACCTCCACCGGAACACAGCCCTACTACGAGCTGCGCGACCCGGTATGGGGCGTCCGGCTGGGCCGCGTACGTGAGTCATCCCTACGCGGCCCGCACGACCAGTAGCCCCCCCAAGCCGCTGCGACCGCCTCAAGCGGCGTGGCACACCCGGCCGGCCACCGGCTGGCCGATGACCGCCGCCCCGACGCCCGTGACCACTGACGGGCGCGGGGCGGCGGGCCCCTTCACGGTAACCAACCAGGAGGCACCAGCCATGACGAACACCAAGGCCAGGACCCGCATTGGCTTCCCCGCCGAGCACATCACCTGCCTGACACAGATTGGAGCAAGCATCGGCGAGTTACGGCCCGACCGCCCCGACCTGCTGAACGCCGAACTGCCGCCCGGATGGACCACCGATATGGGCGAGGAGCGGGGCGTTCCGGGCCGGATCCTGGACCAGCACGGCCGAGCGCGAATCGGCGTGTCCTGGACGCACCACGTCACCTTGGACTCGCTCGTCGCCAACCGTGCTATCTCAGTTGAACCGCATGTCACCGTTCTCGCCCCGGGCGGCCACGCATGCGAGGTCGCCGAGTTGGGTGCCTCTCTGGTACTGGATGAGTGGGCGACGCCCGGTGCACTGTTGGGCCAAGTCGGCGAGCGGATCGACACGTACACCCGCCTCATCTATGTCGCCGAACGCAGCATCGCCCGCTGGAAGACCGAGCAGCCGGAGACCGCGGAACGGGAGCGCCAGGACCGGGAAGCGTGCATGCAGAAGCTGACCGCCTACAAGGGCCTGCTGCGGACGCTGACGGACGCTGTCGAGTCGGGCTGGGCCCCGAACTGGGGCAGGGACACCGTGCCCGCTGACCCCAAGCGCGATCCCGAAGCCGAACTCGACACCGAGTCGGGCGGCACGTCGTGACCACGGCCGTTCCTGCGGGCCCGCCACCTTCCGGTGGCGGGCCCGCCTCGTCCATGCACCCGGCCCGGCACCATGCGCGCCGTCCTTCCGTTCCCCGTACGTACATCACCGCCCGCGAGCTCGAGGTGCTGCGCCTGGCTGCGAACGGCAACTCCAACCAGCAGATCGGCCGACACCTGGGCGTCAGTACGGAGGCCGTCAACTCGAGGATGCGGTCTGCGATACGGAAGCTTCGGGTGCGCGACCGGACGCACGCGGTCGCTGTCGCCCTGCGGATCGGCCTTCTGGGCTCGGACGAGGTGGCCGTGCCGGAGGGAGCAAACCGAGGGTATGGCGACGCTCGGTCACGGCCGCTTGATCAAACTATGGCCGGAATGCGGGCCGAAGACCCGCACCCGCCAGTACAACCCGCCTGAACGTAACCCACCGTCACAAGGAGATCTGTCAATGAGTAAGAGGAACAGTCGCCGTATCAGCGGCGACCCCCGCAAGACCGGCGGCGACATCGTCGGCCCCGGCGGCCCGCACGACCGGCACGGCGTGATCCTCGACGATCGGACCGCCGTCCTCCTGGACCACACCACGGTGACCCTCGTCGAGACGCGCGGCGGGCAGACCGTCCTCGCCATGCTCCTCGAAGGCCGCATCAACAAGACCACCGAACGCGCCCGGAACCTCTACCTGATGAACGAGGATGGCGCCGCGGCCCTCGTCACGGAACTCCTCGCCCTCGCGCACCGTATCGGCCCCGAGTTCGGCGAACGGTTCACCGACCGCCTCCAACACCTACTCGACACCGACGCCTTCACCGGCCAGCTAGGAAACCCGTCATGACCATGCCCCGCCGCTTCCACCTCCAGCGCAACCACGACGTCACCGGGGCCTCCGGCGTCGGCCGTGTCGCCGACGGCGTTCTCTGGCCCGACGGAACCGCCTCGCTCCGCTGGCGTGGTGACCGCGCCTCCACCGTCAACTGGGACCGCATTGAGGACGCTGAGGTCATTCACGGACACGGCGGCCACACGGTCATCGTCTGGGACGACCCTGAGCCCGTCGGCTGGGGCAACGCTGACATGAACTGCCCGCACTGCCCCGACGGCCACACCCCGCCCGACCACGGGCAGCCCTGGGGCGCATACCTTGCGTCCGACCGTGACGGAGACGGGCAGCCCACGACAATTCACATTGCCCGCGCGGGCGGCGCGCACGTCGCTGAGTCCGATGCCCAGTGGATTCTGGACCGACTGAACGCGGCCCGAGGATGAGCGCAGGAGACTCGGCGGTGGCCCGCGCGGCCGCGATCCGGGCCCGGGCCCGGCGTGGGCTGTGGCGGCGGGTCCTGGCGTGGCTCGGGCTCCGCGGACACGCTGTACGGCGCGCTGATACCGAAGCAGCACGGTGGGTGCACGGCGCGGCCGGCGAAACGGCCACCGCCCGGATGCTCCGCCAGCTCGAGGCGCAGGGCTGGACCGTACGGCACGACCTCCGATTACAGGGCCGCCGCTTCAACATTGACCACGCCCTCGCATCCCCTTGCGGGACCGCCGTCGTGGTGCTTGACACGAAAGCCTGGCACCGCGGCCGGCCCACAACCCTCGTACGGGGCCGGGTGCACTGCGGGCTCGAGGACCGGCACGACCAGGTCGAGAAAGTCGCCGGGTACGCGCAAGCGGTCCAGGCGGCGCTCGGCATGCCGGGGGTGACGGTGTGGCCGCTCCTCGTCGTGCACGGCTCGACGGTTGCCGGCGGGCGGCTCGAGGCCCGCATGCCGGGGTGGCCGGGGCCGGTGCACGTGCTGGGCACGGGCTGGCTGCTGCCGGTCCTGGAGGCCGCCCCGAGAACGCGGGACGCGCGCCGTGCGGCGGCCCTGGCCCGGCGTGTCGATGCGGTCCTGCGGCCTTACGCCGAGGCCGGGTAGACGCGTACAGTACGAGAGCCCTTGGAGGCATACGGCCCGCTCCCACATCGGGGGCGGGCCGTTTCTCGTGTTGTCGGTCATGCCCCGCGCGGGCCACCGCCGTTGAGGTCGGATTCGAGCTGGTCCAGGCACCGGTTCAGCGACTCCGCGACCGCCTCCGCGCCCTTCATGTCGCTGGGGTCTCGGAGGAACGGTGCGATCTCCGACGCCCGGAGCGGCTCCCCAGCGGGATGATCGAGGAGTTGCTGTTTCGCTTTCCGGATGCGGGCGGCGGTGAATTCGTCGACCTGCCCGCTGTCAGTCTGCTTGTCCTCGGCTTCCACGTGTCGTGGCTCCACCGCCCTATGTCGGCGTCGAGATCCCCGACGGCTTCCCCACGCTCACCATCCGCATCTGACTCGGATTCCCTTGCTCGGCCCGCCCAGACTCTTCTGGCGCGGGCCAGCCTGCTGTTCGGCTACCCCCAGCCGAGATCCCTCCGGGCGGATGACGCGAAGCGGGCACTGAGCGAGAGCGTGGCCTGAGTCATAGGCGGATCCTTACATGGCCTATCCGTCAGCAGGAAGCCCCTGTCACGCATGCCAGGTGCTGCGGATGGCGCTCATGGTGAAGCCGGGGCCGAACGCGGCCATCACGCCGGTGCTGCCGGGGGCGGGGGGTGTGGTGTGGGTGCGGGCGAGGACGTCGAGGACGGCGGCGCCGCCGAGGTTGCCGCACTCGGCGAGGGAGTCGTGCGCGTGCCGTACATCGTGGTCGGTGAGGCTGAGGGCGTTGGCGACGTCGCGGATGATGGACGGGCCGCCGGGGTGGATGACGGCCCAGTCGACCGGCGGGTGGGGGGCGAGCCAGTCGAGGAGGGCAAGCATGGACTCGCCGGCGGCGGCCGGGGCCCGGCGGGTGGAGTCGAAGTGCAGGCCCGCGGTGTCGAGGCGGCCCTGGTAGCGGTCGAGACTTTCGGGGAGCCAGTACTCGAGGGTGTCGTCGATCCGGAGGCCGGGGCCGAGGGGTTCGGCGGTGACGATGGTTGCGGCGGCGCTGTCGGCGAACAGCGCCTTATAGATCATCGACGGAATGCCGGTGTCGGCGTGGTTGTACGAGGTGGAGAGGGCCTCGGTGGCTACGACGAGGACCCGGGCGCCGGGGTGGGCGGCGACGTGTTCGGTGGCCCGTATGAGGGCGTGTGCGCCGCCGGCGCAGGCGAGGGTCGTCATGGGGAGGCGTCGGGTCGTCGCCGGTAGCCCGAGCTGGTCGATGAGGTGCACGTCGAGGTTGGGGACGGACCAGCCGGTCGCGTGGGAGGTGACGACCGCGGTGACATCCGACGCGGTGAGGCCCGCGTTCTCGAGCGCCCGGCGGGCGGCGGCCGTGGCCATGGTGAGGCAGTCGTTGAACGCGGCGGCGGTTCGTTCGTGGACGTCGGCGGTCCCGGAGACGGTGGGCGCGTCGAGCGGGCGGGTGAAGTGCCGGGTGGTGACGCCGCAGTTGCCGATGGCGCGGAGGATGACGGGCAGGCGCGGGTGGTCGGCGTGCCGGGTGCGGATGTCGTCGAGGATCTCGGCGGTGGTGATTTTGTGCGGGGGGAGGGTGATGTGCGGGGCGGTCACGTAGGCGGGCATGGGTGTCCTCCGGCAGGGGTGGGTCTGCGGGCGGGGGGTAACCCAAACGGTATGCCGGGGCGGAGGAAATGCTGCCTCCGGTGAGGGCCCTGCACTCCCGAAGCTGCGGTGAAGTGACAAGTAGCGGAGAGTGACGCTTTGGGGTCTGCTCTCTCTGATGGGGCTCCGCTCGATACCTTGCAGCTGAGAGACCTGGCAGAAGGGGCGGAGCGGTGGCGAAGCGGTGGGTTCGGTACGTGGTGCCGGTGATGGTCGAGGTCGATGTTGACCACGACAAGGTGACTCGTGTGGTTACGCTGCCGGAAGAGGTTCGTGAGGACCGCGACGACATGGGCCACTTCCTCATCTACGACGAGGAGTTCGTCCGCCGGAGCGGCGATGACCAGCCCCAGGTGCACGCCTTCTGCGTGGGGGAACCTCGATGGGCAGACGATCGGTTCCGTGTTGGCGGCCCGGCGAACTGGCCGGAGCGCTGGGAAGAAAGCTTCGGCCGGGATGAGTCCGACGACCGATACGAGGAGATCAGCCCGTACGAGCTGCGCGAGCGGTAGAACCCCTGGTGTACAGGGCCGTGAAGCGGCGGCGCCATCGAGCGGAACGGTGATGGCCCTCCGGGGGCGCGGAAACGGTCCTCTGCGCCCCCGGGGCCAACCGTTCATCCAAGGCCGCACGGTCAGGCGCGGAGCGGGGCGTGTGGGCGCGGCTGGCGGGGCCCGGGCTGGAACAGGAGGATCATCAGGCGGGCGTATGGGGATCCGTCGGGTTGGGCGGAGCACATGGTGACCCAGCCGGGGCCGAGCAGGGAGTGGTGGAGGGGCCTCTGGTCGCCGTCGGGGTGGACGTAGACGCCTTGTTCGTCGTACAGCCGGCGGGTGACGGGGTCGGCGCGGACGTCGTGTTCGATGGCTCGGAGGGTGTCGTCCTGGCGGGTGGCGAGCGCGGCCCGGAGCTGGGGGAGGACGAGCGGGGCCCACGCCGTTTCCCAGTCGGTCAGGACGTGCCGGGCGTCGGGGTTGAGGAGCATCCACCGCATCGTGTTGTCGGGGACGCGGCCTTCGGGGAACAGGCCGGCGCAGCGGGTGTTCGCAGTGAGCATGTTCCACGAGGCGTCGGTGAGGTAGGCCATTTCGCTGATGGAGTCGACGGCGTGTCGCCAGGATCCGGCGACGTGGTAGCCGGAGTCGGCGCGGAGGGGGCCGGGCGGGTCTTCGCCGCGGGCGTAGCGGTGGAGGGCGATCCACTGGTGTTCGTTCATGCCGAACAGGTGGGCGATGTCGCGGAGGTAGTCGAGGGGCGGGTTGGGGTAGTTCCCGGATTCGAGGCGCTGGTAGGTGTTGATGGCGCGGTCGGTGAGTTGGTCGACTTGGTGTTGGGAGAGGCCGGCGGCGCGGCGGCCTTGGCCGGTGGGGCGGGTCAGGCCGTGTGTTTCGGGTTCGATGGCGGCGCGGCATGTGTTGAGGAGTTGGCGCAGCGAGTCCGGCTTCACGTTCCCTCTCCCGTGCAGGGTGAATCTATCGGCTTGTGGAGTGTAAATATTCATGCGGGTTTTGGGTGGAAAAATGGTTCGGAGATATGTGGGGCGGGTTGGGCCAGGATGATCGTGCTGGGCCGCTGACCTGCCAAGTTCGATTATCGGTGGCCTTGATGCTCGACCCGGGAGGTAATTGTCCCGACGCGTTCGGAATGCACGTTTTGAACGTTAGTCAGGCTGCTTTCGGGATGGATACCGTGACAGAAGGTGCGGTGGGGCGACGGCCGCGATCCAGGGGAGCCTGGATTTCGCAGCGCGGCTCTCGCCCCCACCCACCAAAGCCGTGTCACACGCCAGGCTGCGGCCGGTACCGACACTCCCCACTACGCGCGGCCTCGGTACCGGCTGCCCTGCCACGGAGGCCCCTGTCGCGTGGATCAGTTCTCCTGCGCAAGGGTTGAATGCTCGGTGGCCGGCTGGTCGAGTGCGGCGCGGATGCGGGAGGTAGCGGTCCGCAGCCCGGCGAGCGCGACGGGGCTTTTGCCGTGTACGTCTCGGTCGATGGCGTCCAGTTCGACGCGCACGCGGGCAATGGTGGCCTCTGCCTGATCGCGGGCGACTACGGCCTCGCACGTTCGGTCGGAGTGGTCCGCAAGTTCCGCCGTCTCGGCGTCCGATTCGGCCAGTAGCTGCTCCAGCTCGCGCACTCGGGCCTCCAGTTCCTCGACCCTTCCGGCATAGGAGCCAGCCGCCGCGTCGGCGGACTCGGCGGCGTGAAGCCGGTCCAGCTCGTCCTCAGCATGGGTGAGCTTGGATGCCAACTGCTTGATGCCGGGCGCGAGGCGCGGCCAGTGGTCGCCGTGCGGTCCGCGGATGCCAGCTGTTTCCAGGGCGTCTCGGGCCTCCTCGAGGAGGGCTGACCTCTCGGCCGCGCCTTGCCGGAGGAGCGCCCTCTCGTTGTACAGGTTGCGCAAGGCGTCGTCGGTGATCGTGCTGGCCGTGTAGCGCGGCTCGTTGTCGATGGGCCTCTTCGGTGGGCCGTCGGTGGTGGTGACGGCCGTGTCGGCGGGGTCATGCACGGTCGGTCTCCTCCGTGGTGGTGGCGCCCTCGCCGACCTGGCGGCATTCGGGCCGGTTGAGGTGGTATCGGCGCTGGTCCCAGATGCTCTCTCCGGGCTGACGGAGGGGGCCTATCCACGTGTAGCCGGTTCCGGTGATGGGATCGCCGCAGTGAGCGCAGCGCCAGTAGGCGGGCGCTTCGAAGAGCGCTTCCAGGTGAGCGATCTCTTCTTCAGGGGACATCGTGCTGCTCCCCGGTGAAGTCGGTGCGGCGGGCGTAGTGCTCGGCGGCGGTCAGGGTGGCGGTATGGCGGCCGGCGCGGATCGCGGAGATGGGGGACACGTTGCCGAGGAGCGGGTTGAGGCCGACCAGCCACGCGCGGGCGGTGTTCTGGTCCGTGGCGGTGGCGATGGTCTGGAACGCGTTGCGGGTGGTGGTCTGCTGTTCGGGTGTGACGAGGCGTCCGGCAATGTGCCAGCCGAGGGCCTGAGTGAGGGAGGCACGGAGGTCGGGCATCAGTTCTCCTTGATGCGTTTGTCGCAGGTGAATGGGTTGCGGCATTGCGGATTCCCGTCCCACCAGGTGGGCTCGCCTTGGACGGGCTGCTTGCACCATTGGCAGGTCGGCGGGGTGTCGGGCGTTGTCACTGCTGCTCCTCGGGTCCGGGGCAGTGCTCGGCTGGTTGTGATTACGGCCGGTGCCGACACTCGCCATCACGCGCGGCCTCGGTACCGGCCGTTCACCTCCCCCGCCTGGTTGGGCGGGGGCTTTCTGCTGCCCGGGGTCAGTCCAGGTCGCTGAACGTGGCGTGGCGGGCTTCGTGCATGTCGGCGGCGAGGAGCGGGTCGTCGGGCAGCCCGTCGGAGGGCTGGGTCTCGCCGGGGAAGCGCGCCGCCGGGTTGACGACGGGGGCGCGGGTGGTGCGTTCTGTGAGTGCGCGGAGGGCTGCTGCGCATCGTGCTTCGAGGCTGGTGGTCACTGCTGCTCCTTTGGGTCGGGGTCGACGCGGTCGGCCCACGCTGTGAACTGGGCCGCGAGGTGTCGGGCCTGTGTGGGGTCGATGAGGGCGCACGGATCACCGCCGAACACGTCCACGGGTACGTGCAGGGAGATCCGCAGCCACGGCCAGGGGGTACCGTCCGCGGGCTGGTCGTCGCGGCCGTCGGCGGTGATGTGGGAGGGGATGACGGCGAGTCCGATACTGCCGTCGCGGGGGTCGTCGTGGCCGGGGGTGAGGTGGCTGCCCTTGTACGTCCAGAGCTGTCCGAGGTGTGCGGGGTCGCCGTGGTCGCCGATGCCTTCGATGCTGGCGTAGATGCTCACGATGCCTCCTGTGCTGCCGGGGTACCGTCGGGGTCGATCTCGGGGTGGGTGAACCGGACAGGGATGCCAAGCGACCTCGCATATCGGATTTCGGCCGTGGTGGAGGTGCCGATGTAGTCCCCGACGACGAGGACCTCGCTGGCCAACCGGATCTTCGCCCGGTGCAACTCATCCAGGCGGACCTTGAGCGCTTCGGCTTCGACCGGGTCGGCCCACAGTGGGTGCTCGGTCTTCATGTTGACGCCGGGGCGGACGACGATCCGGCCGGCCGCGGTCTCCTCCAGGTCGGCATCGGCCATCTCTGCCATGAAGCGGGTGCTGCCGCAGATGCAGACGATCGTCGGGATGTTCAGTCGCTCCTTCGCGGTGGTGAGCATGTCTTCCGGGGTGAGCAGGTTCGGGTACGACACGGGGTTCCTCCAAAGGGTGGTGGTGTGGCTGGCGGCGGGGTGGGCCGCCAGCCACAGGACGGGACAGTCAGGCGGTGGGTGATCCCGGGGCGGCCGGTGCCGCGCGCCAGGCGGGGCAGTCCTCGGCGTTGGCTCGTCCGCCGATGTGCTGGCGGGGCGGCTGCTCGGCGGCCGAGGCGTCGAGTGCGGCGCGGATGTCAGCGGCCCTGATCTGGGCGTGAGGCCAGTCTGCCGCTTAGGGGTGGGTGATCCGCAGCCGCGGCCGGGACCCGGGCGGGCGTTCGGGGGTGACCGCGTATCCGGCGGTACGAAGGATCGCGGCGTACTGGTCGAGGTGCTGCTGCTCGTCGGGCCCGTCGTGCCAGCAACGGACGGTGCGGGGGCTGGCCTGCTGGGTGCGGTAGCCAGGGGTCCAAGCGGTTCGGTGTACGGAGTCGGCGTGGCCGTGCCCGGCGAGTGCGTCGGCGACTTCGCGGGCGGTGGTACGACGGGACATGGGGGCTCCTGTCTTGTGGGGGGTGGCGCCGAGGGAAGGGCCGGCGTCGCTCGTGCTCGGCGGGGTCGATGTCGAGGGCGAGTTCGGCGCCCCGGTAGCCCGGGAGCCGGGACAGGATCACGGCGGTCATCGTGCGGCTCCTTCCGCCGATGCGCGGGCGCGTTGGTAGCGCTGGCGGGCGGCGATGAACGCTTCGTCGCTGCCGCCACGGTCCGGGTGTGCGGCGGCCATCTCGGCTTTCAGGGCGGCCAGCGTCGGGCGCTGGGGGCGCTGCGGAATCTCGGGACGGGCCAAGTGGAGTAAGCACATGGTGTAGCCGTGGTAGATCTCCCCGTCGGCTTCGATCTTCTGACGGTCCACGAACCCGGTCCGGCCGTTGAGGTACGTGAAGTAGATCCGCTTAGGGGTCTTCTTCGTGATCGGGTGGGCGAGGATCTGGTAGTTACCGAGGGGGCCGTCATCCCAGTTGGCGTCCCAGAGTTCATACAGGTACTCGACCTGTTCGGGAGCGGCGCTCATTGTTCCTCCTCAGTGGGGCGAAAGCGCATGGCAGGCGCGAGCGGTCGGGACGGCTCGTTGCGGCGACGCCAGGCGCGCATGGTGTGCGCTGGGTCGGTGGCCAGCAGCAGCCCGAACAGGGCGGCCTGACGGGGGCGGCTGGTCCACCGGTTGAGGTGGAAACGGAGCTGCCAGTTGGCCCAGTCGCCGAGGCGTAGCCAGGGCCGCCAGCGGCCGAGGCCGTACCCGGCGGCCAGGGCGGCGACGGTGAGCACAGCGGTCACTGCTCCTCCCCGTCCGTCTCGGACCCCGGCTCGCCGGGGCAGATCCACGGGTACGGCGGCGGGACCTCGGAGGCGCAGCAGGCCGGGCAGTCCTCCGCGTTGACCCGGTTGCCGACATGCTGCGGGGGCGCCTCCCCGGCGACGGAGACCACCATGTACGTCGTCGTCACGCGGACCAGCCAGCGCTGAACCGGCTGCCCGTCCGCCCACGTCGGATGCTCCTCGGCGAGCCGCTCCAGACGCCGGGCGACCTTGGCCCGGTCACGCATGGGGAGACCGGGTGTCCAGCAGTCGGCCCCGGGGTCGTAGGTGTCCATCCGCCACGCCTCCTCGGCAGGCTCGGCGACGGCTTCATCCACGACTCCGGGGCAGTGGACGGGGGTCATGCCGGGCTGGGGTTCCCATTCGTGCCCGGCGTGCGGCCGGGGTGGGGCGCTGAGCGCAGACAAGACTGCCAGGGGGCACGGGACGTCGGGGGTGGAGTCAGTCATGATCACGCCTCCGTCTCGGGTGTGGCCGGGACAGCAGACGCGGCGGGCTCGGCCCGGGAGCTGGCACCGCCCTGCTGCGGGTAGCAGACGGTGTAGCGGCCGGGGATGTGGACCCAACACGGTGTATACGTACCGAACCCGGGGTCGCCCCGGTCCTCGATCTGCAGCCCACAGTGCGCGCACCGAGTCCCGCGCGCCTCGGCGGCCATGGGGCTCGGCCCGTCGGCGGGCACCGGATCGGTGGGGCAGCCGCAGCCCCAGTTGTGCGTCTCAGGAATCGGGCAGTGCACGTCGTGCTCGACCCCGGCCTCGCAGGCGGCACAGCCAGCCAGGGCGCGAAGCTGAGCGGATGCGTCGCGGCACGGCCGGAACTTGTCCGACTCCAGCACGCCGTCCGCCTTCGCCTGCCGGGTCGCGGCGTCGATCTGGTCGGCCCCCCACAGCAGCACGGCGGCCCGGTCAACGGTTGCCTCGGCTTCGGGCTGCTGCGCCTCGGCGGCCATGCGGCGCAGCTGGTCGGCCGCCCACAGGACTCCCGCGCCGCGCTCGGTGGTCCGGTTCGCCAACGACCACAGCCGGTCGGCGGCCTCGCGGAGGATCGCGGCCCGGTCGGCACCGGGCTCGGTCTGCCCGCCGCCGGTACGGATCGTGGCCGCCGCCACAGCGGCGATGGTGCGCGGGTCGTCCTCGACGCATGCGCCGCTGTCGCTACGCCCGCACTGCTCCCACACGGCGGCGGCGATGGCCTCCAGCTGAGGGTGCCCGTCGATCCAGTCGACGGGCGCCTCGGCGATGCGGTCGCGGAGGGCGGCGCGGTCGGCAAGCGCTCCGGCGGCAGGCTCTGGGGTGTGCAGCATCCACGCCAGCGTCTGCGGGCTGATCGACTCCCCGGACACGTCGCCCTGCACGGACAGCCAGCACCAGGTGTCGGTGCTCATCGTGAAGTCGCCGCCCTTCCAGCCCTGGAAAGTGGCGTCCACAGCGGACCGGGCCGCGGCGAGCATGGCGCCCACCGTCGTGTCGTCAACGGGCTCGAAGGCGAGGTCCATGTAGTCGCCGCGGTAGGAGTGCGGGTTGCCGAAGCCGTGCGCGACGGGCTGGTCGGGGCTGGCGGCTTCCAGGGTGGTGATCAAGTCACCGAGGTTCATGGTCTTCTCCAGGGTGGTGTGGAAGGGTCGGGGTGGGCCGCCCGCCGCTGATAGACGCAGCAGCGGGCGGCCGTCACGCGGGTGGTCACCCGGCGTCGGCAAGGCTGAGAAAATCGAGCTGGTCCTCGAGCAGCCGGTTAGACCACAGGACTTCCGTGCGGCTCCGGTCGCCCTTGGCGTTACCGGTGGTGGCTGGCTTTTCGTACCGGTGCCACCCGGCGTACAGATCGGCGTACAGCGGCGAGTGGTAGCCGGACAGGACGACTGCGGCCCGGCAGTCAGCCAGCGCGGCCGCCAGTTCGCGGTGCTCCTCGGCGGCCTTCATCTCGTGCCGGTAGTTCCGGCCCCACCCTCGCGTCGATCCCAGGTACGGCGGGTCGATGTACAGCAACACGTCCGGCTGTGCCCCGTACTTGCCGATGAGTGTCAGCGCGGGCAGGGCCTCAAGGGATACGCGGTGCAGGCGCTCGGCTGCAGCAGCGAGGCGGACCGCGTAGGCCTCGAGGTAGCCAGGCATCGACGTCGAGGATCCAGCGGGGTCGATGTAGTGCCGCCAGCCGGTTTTGCGGAGGGTTCCAGAGCGGCCCTGAGCGAGACGGCACCAGATGCGGCGGGCCAGCTCGAGGTCATCCGCAGTCTGCTCCCACGTCGCTTCATGCTCGGCGCGACCGTGCGGGGTAAGCATGCAGGCACGAAGCAACTCCTTGGGCCGGTCGCGCAGTACTCGCCAGAAGGTGACAAGCTCGGCGTCGAGGTCGTTGACGGTCTCCATGCGGGACGGCTGCTTGGCGAACAGCACGGACAGACCGCCGGCGAACGGCTCGACGTAGTGCTCGTGGTCGGGCAGCAGGTTGACGATCCAGTCGGCGACGCGCTGCTTGGATCCGAAGTACGGGACGGGCGACTTCACGATGTTCCTCTCCTGGTGGTGGGTACGGTGGGTGGGCGCCCGCCCCGGGTCGAACGGGGCGGGCGCGTGGCGTGTCACGGGGCGGTGGCGCAGCCGGGGCAGTCGTCCACGTGCTCCGGGGTGTCGCTGCCGTCGGCGACGACGTGCGTCTCCTCGGCAGGCGGCCCGGCGAGGTCCTCGCGGAGCACGGCGGCGCGCTCCGGGTCCAGCTCCAGCCAGTACGGCTCACCGGCCGGGCCGGACATCATGACGGTGACACTGTCGTCGTCGCCCCAGAGGACGTCGTTCAGGCCCCAGCGCAGGGGTGTGGGGTTGTCGGCTGCCGCGATGTCGGACTCGGCGCCCAGGAACTCGGCCAGGGCACGGTCGCCGTCGCCGGACGCGGCGTCCTTCTTCTTGAGCTGCCCGAGCAGGAACTTCTTCTGGTGCTGGAGCCGGCGGACCTCCACGAGCAGCGCGGGCACGTCCGCCCCGGCGAGCTGGTCGGCCTTGGTGGGCAGGGGCACGAACTCGTAGAGGTGGGCGGCTCGGGTGCCGATCTCGGCGAGCTGCTGCTCGGTGAGCGGGGTGGGTGTCGTGTCGGTCATGGGGTTCTCCTTCGGTGAGGTGGTCACGGGGTGGGTCAGCGGTGATAGGTGCCGCGTGCCGACTTCGGAGCGATAGCGGGGTCCGGCGGCGTCGCCGTGGCCTCCCCGTTGGCGATGCGCACGAGGCGGTCGACGGTGATGGTGCGCCAGCCGAGACCCCGGGCGCGGTGGACAGCTTCGAGGAGGCGCAGGGCGGCATCGACTCGTTCGGCCGGGTCGGTGGCGCCGCTCTCTCCTGCCTGCGTGTATGTGATCAGCCGTGTGTAGCCGAGCGCCTTAGCCGCCCGCCACGCCGCTCCGTAGAGCATCGAGTTCGCGTTCGGTGTGCCGTCGCACGCGGTGCGGGTGACTTCCAGGGTCTGGCCGTTGTCGAGCATCCGGGCCACCGGCCGGCCGACAACGGCGACGCCTCGGAGAACACCGTGCTCGTCGGCAACCCCGAGGGCGAAGATCTGCCCCACAGGCGGCGGGTGGTGGCGATGCCACATGGCGCAGTAGGAACGCGCCTCACGACTTCGCACGGGAGTCAGGTGGAGGTCGGGCATCAGAGGCTCCAGAGGGTCGGCTGGTGGTTCGTCAGGGGTAGTTCGGTCTGGCCGTCGATGTGTGGGGCGGGTGGCCGGTTCAGGTCGGGAATCGCTGTGCGGGCTTCTCGCGGCCGTTCGGGTAGGGGTGCGGGATTGGCGGCGGGGCCGGGGAGTTCGGGGGCAAGAGGCGCCGTTACGAGCCGGTGTGGGCCCGGCGGGCACTCACGAGAGCGCGGTGGTGAGGTCGGCCGGTCCCGGTCGCTCGGCCGGGTCACGCCGCCTCGCTGACAGCACGGAGGTGACGCTGCGGCTTGCCCGTGCCGCGCCCGTCGTACAGGTCGAGTTCGGCCTCGAGTTCGGCGACATGCCGGGCCTGCTCCGCCGTTGTCCAGCGGCGCCGTTCGCGTTGGCGGGGCCGTGCCGGCTGCGCGTCCCCGAAAGTGCCGGTCGGAATCGCCTCGGCAAGGAGCCGGTCCAGTGGGCTGGTGTTGGGCGTGGTGGTGTCGGGCATGGTGCGGCTCCTGTGTGGAGGGGGCTATGCCAGCGTGGCCCGAGGATGGGCGAACCTTGCCCCTGGTGGGGTTCGGTGGAGGCTCCACCCTATCTTTAATGTATTGCGGACGCAATACATTAACGGAGCTTGGCTCGGCCCTGGCACTGACGTCGCGCAGAGGCCGGTGGGAGACTTCCCCGCATGACTGCCCGCCCCCGGAAACTGTCCGCGGCGAAAGCCCGCGCGATCGCCGACACCGCCGAACTCGTCAAAGCGGACACGTGGTCGGAGACCCGCGCGTGGAACGTCGTGGCAGGGGACGGTGAGGTGCTGCTGGTTGTCGTCCCGGCGTACCGGGGTGGCCGGCGGGCGGGGTGGACGTACCGGCTGGGGGTGAGCCCGGCGGCCGGTACGTGGCCGACGCGGGAGGCGGCGGCCGTGCAGGGGCTGATGGCGTGGATCCGGTGGGCGACCGCGGACCGTTGAGTAGCGGTGTCGGTTCGGGCTTGCCGGGCGTCCGGCAGTTGCACGAACGGAGCCGCACCGACTGGGGCTTTTCAGGCGGTACGGGCGGTGCGCCGGGTTTCAGCGCCTGTGCGCCCTTGCGAGCACCCTCCCGGCCACCGGAATGCTGACGGACCGTCGGAACCATGGGCGACACCAGGGAGACAGCCTGCACAAGCTGCGGGGCACGGGCGCCGACCGAGTCGATGGTCGAGATTGATGACGACCACCATCAGTGCGAGTCGTGCCACGAACGGCACCTCGAGGACTTCCTGATCCCAGAACGGGCGCCGGTGTCGGACGACACGCTCACCCGGCCGTTGGGGGACCCGGACGAGGCCGCACACCGGCACGGCAGCGCCGCGTAACGGCCTCTGGCGGCGGCTGGCCCAGGGCGCCCACAGGGTTCAGGACGCTGGCGCGGGCTGGGCCGCCATCTTCAGGCGTCTCCGCCGCTGCCGAACTCGTCGTCCGCGAGGAGGTAGAGGTCTTCGTCGAACACGGTCAGGACGACGACGACCATCACCGCGTGCGCGACCACGTACTCGATCAGCACGCCGGGGGCGACCTGCGCCTTGCGGTTGTCCTCGTGGGTGCCGATCGGCGCTGTGGCCTTGTGGTATGGGTCGCGTGCGAGGACGGCGAGGCCGCGCTCGAGGAGCGCCCTGCGCGCGGGGGACAGTTCCTCGACCGCCCGCGCGCACTCAACGGTGTACGTGACCTTGAAGCCATCCATGCGGGACAGCCTATCCAGTCGGCAGGCCGGCCCCGGCGAGAACGGTTTCAGGAGGCGGCCCGGTAACCGGATCGCCGGGCGTCGGCTGCCTGGGGGTGAATGTGGTGCCGCGGCCTTTCGACATCTCGATCAGAACTTGTCGGGCGGACTCGCAGTCGCCGGCGGCACGGTGGCTGCCCCCGAGCCGGAGCCACCGACGGGAGCCGAGCCAGTCGGCGTAAGCGTTCATCAGGCAGTACCAGCTGTCCCAGGGCTCCAGGTGCATCGGCTTCTTCCCGGCCCGGGCGATGTCGCGGAGGACGATGGACCTGTCGAACTCGGCGTTGTACGCCAGAACGACGCGCCCCTTGGTGACCTTGCGGAGCCGGGGGAGCACCTTCTCGAACGGCCGCTTGTCGGCGACCATCTCGTCCTTGATGCCGTGCACCCAGCGCGCTCCGTCGCTGATCTCGGCGTCGCCGGGGTTGACCAGGGTGTCCATCAGCTTCTTGCCGGTGGCCGCGTCGATCACGGCGATCTCGACGGTGTAGCCGGACAGGTCGGTGGTCTCGGTGTCGAGCACGACCGCCCGGCCCGGCTCCAGCAGGTCCCGCGCCTCCCGGGTGATCTCGCCCCACGCTGGGCACAGCTCGATCTCGCCCGCGTAGGCGCCCGCCTCGGGGTCCTCGGCCAGCTCCCGCCGCACGGTGGCCTCGGTGGGCGTGCCGTCGATCCGCTCCCAGTCCAGCTCCCAGCGGTCGGTGTACGGCGAGTGCCAGGCCCAGACGGTCACGCCGTGCCGGTCGGCGAGGCCCTGCGCGAAGCCGCGGACAGCGGCGGCCCGGGTCGGGGCGAGCCGGGCGTACTCGCGCAGCGGGGACGGCGTGCCCTTCGGCAGTCCGCGGACCGCCTCCCAGTCGACGCCGGGCAGCTCCAGCAGCGCGCGGACGTCACCGAGCCGGTAGAGCGAGACGGTGACCGTGCGGTAGCGGCCGACTTCCTTCTCGTAGACGAGGGCCGGGCGGATCCACCCGGCGGCCTCGACGTACTTCCAGTCGCTCGCCCGGATCTCCAGCACGTCCGTGGCGGCGGCCTGCGCGGTGACGTACTGCTCGCCGTCGGCCTCGGCGGCCATCGTGTCCAGGTCGGCGATCAGATACCGGCCGCCGCGCCCGGTGGTGATACGGCCCTCCTCCCCCATCCGCACCAGGTCGCTCCAGTGCCAGCCGATCCGGTCGGCCGCCGCGTCCCGGGGCAGGCTCGCCGCCTCCCACGCCAACCGGTCGGCGACCACCGACCGCACCAGGTCGATGTCGAGTTCGCGCGCGGCCGCCGTGGAGTACATCGGCCAGCCCTTGTAGTGGTCGACCGCCTTCAGGTGCTCCTCGGCGACCAGGTCGTCGACGTCGGCGGCGGTGACCGGCTCACCGGTGTGTTCGGCGAGCAGGCTCGCGATCCGGCGGGCGCCCAAGGCCTCGGGCAGAGACGGTTCCTGCTGCGGGACCACCGGAGTGGTCTCGGTCGTGGCGGTCTCGGTCGTCGTGTCCTGCATGGTGTCCGTCACGGGCGGTGCTCCTTGTCGGTGGTCGTGGTGCGGTGGTCTTTCTGGGTGCCGAGCCGGGCGACGGCGTCGATCTCGGCGGTGAGTCGAGCGCGGGCCTCGGCGAGCCTTTCGCCGACCGCGCGCTTGGCGGCCCGGGTGCGGGCCAGGGCCTGGGTCTGGCGCTTCTCTCGCTCGGTCAGGGCCCGCACCACCTCCTCGTAGTGCGCCGTCTTCTCGACGGCGATCTGCGCGCCGGGGCGCTGCGGGCTCTTGCGGCCGGTCCTGGGCTTCCTCGCGCGCTGGAGGCGGGCGAAGTCGACCAGCTCCGTCGCGACGACCCACTTGGTCCGCTTGTGCAACGAGCCGGTGAGGAGCACGAGCCGGGGGAAGTTCGCGTGGCACTTCTGCCAGTTCGAGGCCCTGGTACTCAAGCCGGAGCCAGACCACACCGTCGGTGCTGGCATCGGGCGGGGACTCTGGGGGCTTCGCTTCCTGGTGCATCTGCGGGTCTCCTTGATGCGCCCGGGGCCGGGGCCGGTGGCTGCCGGGGGCTTCGCCGCCCCCGGGCCCCGGCACCGCCCGGCGCGGGCAGCGCTCCCGTGGTGCGGGTGCGTGCGCGCTGGGCGGTGCCGGGGCTGTGTGCCTCTGGCCTGGGCAAGTTCCTGTTTTGCGACCGGGGATGAGGCGCGGTCAGTCGTCGTCCGGGTCGGCGGCGGTATTGCCGGTGTCGACCCGGAGGTAGCTGTATCCGCTGTCGTACGGCTCGGGGTCGGTGATGCTGAACTCCCGGCGCAGGGCCTCGACGACCAGGGCGACGGTGGCCTCGTCGGCCGCGATGCGGATGTCGGCGATCCCGGGCAAGTGCTGGCGGGGGCGGCGTTCACGG
This sequence comes from Streptomyces hebeiensis, assembly GCF_052983195.1. Lineage (NCBI taxonomy): Bacteria > Bacillati > Actinomycetota > Actinomycetes > Kitasatosporales > Streptomycetaceae > Streptomyces > Streptomyces hebeiensis. Next base: position 526 of record NZ_JBRKBE010000002.1, on the reverse strand, counting down.
CGGGCCATCAGTGGAAGCTCACTCGGGCGATGACGGCGAGCAGCTCGCCCGCGTCGCCGGCGGCCTGGAGGGCTTGGTGGTCGGTTTCCTTGACGGGTCCGGCGACCAGGACGTGCTGGGCCCGGTCGAGCAGGTCCCACCAGTGCTCCGGCAGACTGACCGTCTCGGCGGCCCGCCACAGCTCGATGTCGTCCTCGCCGTCCGGGCCGACGTGGACCAGGCCCTGCAGGGACCGGTCGGCGATCCGGGCGCGCACCCGCCAGTGCGGGTCCATGTCCGGCATCCCGTGCAGGCCCCAGTGCTCCCAGTCGGTGCGGGCCTCTAGGTCCTCGATCCCGGCGTTCTCGGTCTCCGGGTACAGCACGAGCATCGGCATGGGCTGGTCGTCGGGCGTGGTCGTCTTCATCAGCGTCACGCCGTAGTTCGGGGCCAGGTGGTAGGTGTCGACGTCGCCCAGGTCGAGGTCGTCGAGCGTGAAGACCTTCATCCCGGCCTCGCGGAAGGCGTCCATCGGGTCGGCGGTCCC